>CAZADO010000306.1:0-4153 GCA_964483885.1 uncultured Alphaproteobacteria bacterium
AAAAACCGGCCGGGTGAATTCATCGCTTTCGAAACCTTAGAAGAGAACGCGGCTTACCATCACCGCACCGAAACCCGGCATATTTTCCGAGTCGTGAATGTAACATCGGAAAGCACGGTTCTGGATCTCGGATGCGGAACCGGCCGCTGGGCGTTTGAATTTGCCAAACGCTGCAAACATGTCGTCGCTGTCGATTATTCTCCCGGCATGATCGAGCGCGCGAAAGAAGACGCCGCGAATCTTGGGGTGAAAAACATTCTCTTCGACGTTGCGACGGTTCAGGATTTTCGTTCTTCCGAACTCTTTGATGTCATCATTGTTTCCGGAGTGCTGGCCTATTTTGAAGATGACGATATGCTGCCCATTCTGGAAAATATTCGGCGACACCTGAAGCCGAATGGGCGAGTCATTTCAAGGGAAACCGTCGCGATTCGAGAGCGCCACAAACTGGACGACGAATTTCACGGCAAAGTCGGAGATGTCTATTCCGCCATCTACCGCCTGCCGGAAGAATACCCGCCCGCACTGGCAAAAGTCGGACTGAAGCTGGTTTATTCGGATGACTTTACTCCAACGAACTTCCCGATGATTTTCTATCGGAGACTTGTCCCCAAAAAACACCGGCAAAACCGCATTGCGCGCAAACTGTTGAAAGCGGCTCTCGCTGTTCAGTATGCACTTGATCCTTTTCTTCTTCGCCATAAATGGACCTATCGTCCGCTCATGCACGGCATTTGGACAGTTAAATCCATGCTTTTCGTCTATGGAATCGATTAAAGAACTGCGAAAAAAAATCGCGAAATCGGAAGTGGACTGGCACACGCCGCGCCACGATGTCATTGTTCGCCGCATCTCCATCTATTTTACATGGCTGCTTCTGCACACGCCGCTTTCCGCCAATCAAGTCACAGTTCTACAAATTATCGTCGGAGTAATTGGCAGTCTGCTGCTGATTCCCCCTAACTACGGCTGGAATCTGCTTGGAATTCTTCTGCTGCAATTCGGATATGTTCTCGATTGCTGTGACGGAGAAGTTGCGCGTTATCGAAAGCAATCCAGCGTGGGCGGCGTTTTTCTGGATTTGATTGGACACGAAATTGTCATTCCGTTTATGTATGTCGGACTGGCTCTCGGAGAATTTCTGCGCAGCGGCAGGTTCGAACTTATAATATTCGGTTTCTTAGCTGCTTTCTTTTCGCTGCGCTTCGATATCTCCGCGATGTTTCAAGTCGTCAATACGTTGTTTTTGCGAGCAGACCATCCCAGCTACGATATCGACAAACTGCAGAGCACCACAACCAGCCGCACAAGCGAAATTGCCAAAAGCAGAATTCCATTGTGGCGCATCATCTTTCGCTATCCGGAAAGCATGAACATCATCACTCTCTTTCTTGTGATAGACTGGATATTTATTTATTCTTTCCCGAAGCCTTTCTCTCTTGTTTATGTCTTCCTGCTTGTTTTCGGCATCATGATTCCTATCGCGCGACTGCTCTCGGTTTTTCATATTTTTCGAACTGGAGAAATTGAAAAGCGCTTCTGGGAAATCGTTCGTACCGTTAAAAAAGACGATAATCCCTGAAATCGTCAAACATCGCTATGGTGACAATCTCTTCCCATTCTCAACGATAGACCTCATCTCGTGATTTCTATCATACATCGAGCACGTGAACGCGCGAAAGGCATCATCCGACTTTTCCTCGGTAAGGATGAGTCGAAACGTCTCAAGACTCACTTCGCCCGTGGTTCTACCGGGACATTTGGCCTCAAGGTCAGTACGGGCGGTTTAGCGTTTCTGATTAGTCTGGTCTTAGCACGATTGTTAGGAGCGACTGGCTACGGCGCTTATGCGTATGCTCTTTCCTGGGTTCGATTGCTGGTTATTCCTGCGATTTTGGGACTCGACAAACTTCTTGTCCGCGAAATCGCCGCATGCCAAACTCAGTCTCTCTGGGGACGAATGCGGGGGCTTCTCCGGCGTTCGAATCAGGGAGTTTTAATAGCATCCATTGGACTGGGGATTGTGGCAGCTATTGTCGGATGGGTGCTCCGAGAGCAATTGGGCACGCAGATGGTAACGACGCTGTGGATTACTTTAATCATCATTCCTCTCTACGCATTCGTCCGCGTCAAACAAGCTGCCCTGCAGGGGCTGCAAAAAATCGTGCGGGGACAATTGCCGGAAATGCTGATACAGCCTCTGTTATTGCTTATTCTGATTGGCGTCGCATATCTGCTGTTTAAACAAAATCTGAATCCTCAGCTTGCAGCGGGAATGCATGCGGTAACAGCGGCTATTGCGTTGGGGATTTCAGCAATTTTACTTGCCAAGGCTCTGCCGAAAGACGTCAAACAAGCAACGCCAGAATATCAGACACGAGCTTGGCTGCGAAGCGCATGGCCGCTGTTGTTCGCCAGTGGAATGTATATCATTAATGTGCGTGTCGGCGCTATCATGCTGGGCTCGATAAAGGGTGCAGAAGCGGCAGGAATCTATACGATTGCTGATCAGGGAGCGATTCTCATTATCTATATCCTGACGGCCGTGAATGCTCCACTGGCTCCCACGATTGCCGAACTCTACGCTATACGTGACATGGAAAGACTCCAGCGCGTTGTAACAAAAAGCGCCCGAGTCATCTTCCTGCTTTCGTTACCCATTGCTCTGACGCTGATAATCTTTGGTCACTGGTTCCTGCTGCTTTTCGGTTCGGAGTTTGCGCGAGGAGAAACCGCTCTTATCCTTTTATGTATCGCCCAATTCGCAACCGCGGCCGCCGGGCCGGTGACGTTGCTTCTCACGATGACCGGCTATGAGCGCGAAGCTGCCAGAGGCGTTACCATCAGCGCGCTTCTGAATATCCTCCTGAATTTGCTCTTGACTCCTGCCTGGGGCATAGAAGGCACCGCTGTTGCTTTTGCCATCAGTACGATTACATGGAATGTCCTCCTCGTCTATTGGGTGCGCAAGAGGCTCAACATTCATCCCACAGCACTCGGTAAAATTCACACAAATCGAAACACGTAAAAGAATTCCTAAGAGCGACTTTGTTATCGTTCGGCACAAACCGGAGGAATCTGATGCAAATCCAACGAGCCGCAACTGTCGGAATAATTCTGATAGCCTTCAGCCTGTTTATTGGCTGTGGCGGGAAAAAAGAAAGTGATCCTGCCAAAGCCCAAACGGACGGTTCAGTAGCTATCCCCGACAACATTGCCGAGAAATTTCCGCGTGATGTTCCCCTGTTGCCGGATGCTAAAATCCTGATTTCTCACCCCCTTGCCGAAAAGGGTTTGATGCTGAGCTATGAGACAGAAAAGGGCGGTGAACAGACCTATCGCTACTATAAATCCGGTCTTACGGATAATGGATGGAAAATTGAATCTGATGTCGAAGCGGTGGGAGTTCGCATGATTAAAGCACGTAAGGGTCAGCGTACCACCAGTGTTTCTCTGGGAATTCATCAGGGAAAGACAAAAGTAACTTTGCACATCACCGACAAAGGATAAACCGTGTTATAATTATCACGCACATACATCTCGTCAAATCCCTTCCTCACCTTACCCTTTAACCTCTCGCGATAAAGTTACTCAACCTATTGATTGAACTCAGTACGGAGCTTCCCGACCAGTGCTCTTTTAAAAAGCTTGCGTGCTGCTCGCCGTTGTGACTCTCCAGAGGCGCAATGGCATTCCTCGGAAGTGCCTCGATGTTATTCAACCGACACAAGCGCACTGCCGTGCGGCACTACCAGAAACCTCGCCTTTACCTACCCCCACCATCCATAACACTACTCCCTACCGTCCCTAAAACTAATCCCCACCGTCCTCGGTGGGGGAGTTTTATAAACAGCTTACAAGAATGTTCTTCGAACCAATAAAAAAGTGGGGCTGCCATTGGCAGCCCCACTTTAGGTTTGATTTAACGTAATGCCGAAGCTTACTTCAGCAGAACCATCTTTTGCTGGGCAGTGAAATCGTTCACCTCAAGGCGATAGACATAGATGCCCGAAGGCAGATTAGTCGCATTGAAGTTCGCTGTGTAGCTTCCAGGATTCAACTGCTCCGATACCAAGTTCGCAACTTCCTGACCCAACAGGTTGTACACCTTCAAGGTCACGAAGCCCGCATCCTTCAACGCGTACGTAATCGT
>CAZADO010000307.1:0-7306 GCA_964483885.1 uncultured Alphaproteobacteria bacterium
CAGACGCTCTGATTTATAAGATAGGGTCATTTCTTGGCGACGGAGGATAGACATGAAAAAGGGTCTATTTATCGTTTTGTTTGCGGCTTTACTAACAGCTCCGGCTTGGGCACGCACCGAGCATTTCGATAAAGTCATCGATAAAGCATTCGATGCGTCCGAATTAAGCCGGGTCAATATTAGAGCTGAGAACCTGCGCGTTGAGGGCTGGGATATCGATTCGGTCGTGGTCCATGCCGAATATCACGTCAAACGAACCGGCTGGTTTTTGTTCGGCTCCGATTTCTACGATTTGGAATTTCAAACCTCGGGCTCAACACTTCGAATCTGGGAAACACAAGAAGGTTCGGGCACCTTCGGCATTATGATGAATCACACATCCCGCAATCGTGTCGTGGTTCGAGTGCCTCATAGTATCATGGTAGATGTAAAAGGGGACGATTGCTCGCTCAGTCTTTTTGATTTGCGCGGTCCCGTCCGGGTCGAGTTTGATGATGGCAGCCTGCGCGCCGAAAATATCACCGGGCCGGAATTCCGCCTAAATTTCTCGGATGGCAGCGCTAAACTTTATCAAGTCCAGACAGCTTTAGACATCGAATTCGACGACGGTCGGTTTCAACTGCGCGAGGGAGAACTTTCACGCTTAAGACTACACTTCTCGGACGGACGAGCGGAACTGGAAGCAGGTGTCTCCGGTGAAGGACCGTACCGGGTGCGTTTTGATGACGGGCGCTTTAACTGGATATTTCCTGAAGGCACCGTCGCAGATATAGATGCTCAAATGTCAGACGGCGGCATTACAGCCGAATTCCCGAATTTGAGGCGAACTTATCATCACGACAATTTCCATTATTCTTTGGATGGTGGCGGCCCGACAATCGACATCCGAGGAGATGACGGCAGCATTTATCTCGAAGCCTACCCGCAAAGAAGAAAACGAGTCGATTAAAAATCCCCCTGCTTGCTGGGGGAATTAAAGGGGGGTTCCCTATTCTCGCCGCGAGTGGGTGCCCTCACCCCTCGCGTATATCACTATCTTGCTGAATAAAGTCACAAAATCATTTCCATAAACATGCAGCGTTCTTGAGGAATCTGACTATAAGGCTCGATTAACTGAAAGCCCATAGACTGATAAAGCGCGCTCGCTTCCTTCATTGTAGCGAGTGTATGCAGCCGTATTCGCTCGTACCCAAACTGTCGAGCCCCTTCTATAACTGCTGCGACAAGAAGTCGTCCCAAACCCTTTCCTCGAAATTCCGGCCGCACATACAACCGGCTCATCTCACAGACATCATCCTCTATTTTTTTTAGCGCAACACAGCCCGCCGCTGTTGTTCCTCCCACAGCCATAAGCAGGCGACCGTCAGGCAGAGCAAAATCTCCCGGAAGTTCGGCCAACTCATTTTCGAAATCCTGAAAGCAAAGATCAAATCCCAATGACGCGGCGTATTCGGTAAATAGTCCGCGGATTTGCTGGATTTGTTCTTCGGTTTCTGCTTGAATAATCTTCAACATTAACTTCTCGCGGTGTTGTCCACCAGTACTGGTGGATTGCAGCCGACCCTATTCTCGCCGCGAGCGGGTGCCGTTTACCCCTCGCGCAAACTCTCGCCGAGCCGTGGTCGCCTGACCCGGCCGAAACTATTTCCGAATCACATACCTCATAATCGGCCTCGTCGGAGAGCGCCGCAAAACTTCCTTAAATCCCGCTTTGCGATACGCCGCCGCTAAACCATGATACGCAAACACATCCGGCGTCGCCCCCTTTTTTGGTTCAATCGCATACCCTTCGACGATTTTCCCGTCCTGCTTGCGGACGTATTCGATTGCGGCTTTCAGCAGCTTCACCGAAACGCCTTGATGCCGAAAAGCTTTATCAACAAAAAAACAAACGACCGACCACACTTGCTTTTCATCCACAGGTTTTAAAATTCTCGAGCGCTGCAGCAGCGTAAAAACTTCCCTCGGCGCGACCGAACACCATCCCACCGGCTCACCATCCGCGTAAGCGATAATCCCCGGAACCTCACCCGAATTCACGACTTTTTTCATCGCCCGCTTATTACCTGCGCCCTTTTGTTTCTCGAACTCAGCACGCGTCAACCGAAACCACATGCACCAGCACCCTGCGCATGCCCCCTTCGGCCCAAACAACGTCTCAAAATCTTTCCAGTTCTCTGGTGTTAGTGGAAGAAAAGTCAAATTCATAGTTTTAACTTGACTCCTTCAATTTATTAAAATCTATATCGTATCCAGCAGCATCCAATTCTTGCGCCAATTTTAGTCGCAAGCACCGCTATCATCAAGAAGTGTGTATACCACCCCTTTGTAATCTGATGGCAATTCGACTCCCTCTTTATACATTGGACATACGTTTTTTCTGCGAAGCCTTCCTATGAAGAAACCAAGCTCAAAAATCACATTCTGTCTTGCTCTGGGCTTTAACTCTTCTTCATGCTCTTCATCTTGTTTTTTCCTCCCCTCATCGTCTGCTGTTAAAAGGACAATCGCGAAACCAACATCTGAATAATCTTCGAATTTCTCGATAATTGTCCGTCCTTTATTAGGTTTCTCGTGCAAAACAATCGGTTCAAGGTCTAATCTTCTTAGAAAACTATCAACAGACAATCTTGCGGCATCATCGTGTCCATGAACAATAAAGACTTTGCTGCTAAGCAATTTCTTGGTCTCTTCTTTCTTTACAACGGTCTTCTTCCCAGGTTCATCATAGAGTTCTAGTCTTTCTTTGATTGATTCAAGTGCATCAATCTTTTTCTGAACTTGTTTCCGAAATATCCCGATTCGCCAATTAATTTCACGAGGCATTGCGCCAAACCAATAAATACTACCTTCATATTCAAGTGAGAGTTCCAAAGTGTCAAAGATTCCCTTAAGCAATTCAGCATTGAATCTATTCCACTTATTATATTCAGCTTTCGCCCGCTCTAGAGAATTTTTCGTTTGTATAGAAATATCCTTTATCCTGATTCCCTCTTGTATTCGAGAATTGATCCTCTCTTCAGCTACTCCACGAGGAATAACCAAATTCGTTTTCTCTTGAGCCATTGCTCTTTCCTCTATATTGAAGCCTTAAATATTGTCTCTACGAAATCGCCACTGGATCGACATCGATTTCTATTTCCACACCCGGTTCGCCGCGGGTGCGTTTGAATTCGTCGCGGGCCTGTTTCACTGCTCGGCGAAGATTGGTACCGCTTTCGTCTATCGCGCGCGGCGAACGCACCAGCAAATGATACCGAATTTTACCGCGCAGCTTATACAAAATTGCTGGTGCAGGCCCTAAGGTTTCCACGCCGTTCCCCTGCTTAATCAGCGATCGAAAACGCAGCGCCGCCTTTGCGACTTTGCTTTCTTCCTTGCCCGCAAATTTCACCAACACAAACCGCGCATAGGGAGGGAAATTCGCGGACTCGCGCCGCTGCAATTCTTCCTCGGCGAGCTTCAACCAGTCGTGCTGTAAAACCGTTTGCAAAACCGGATGTTCCGGCGCGAGAGTTTGCAGCAGCACCTTCCCCCTGCGCCCTCGACGACCTGCGCGACCGGACGCCTGAATCAAAAGCGCCGCGCCGCGCTCCGCCGCTCTGAAATCGGGATAAAAAAGTTCCGTGTCCGCAGACACCACACCCACCAATTGCACCCCCGGAAAATCCAGTCCCTTCGCCACCATCTGCGTGCCGAGCAAGATATCATAATTCCCCGCCGCGAATGCCGCTATCATTTTCCCATGCGCGCCTTGCCGGGACGTCGTGTCCAAATCCATGCGCAACAGTCGCGCGTCGGGAAAGTAGAGCGCGAGTTCTTCTTCCAATCGCTGCGTGCCGATACCTTCATAAACGAATTCCGGCGCACTGCATCGCGGGCACGTATCCGGCACTTCTTCGCGGCGGTCGCAATAATGACAGCGAAGATTGCGGCCTTTCCGGTGATAGGTTAAACTTACAGCGCAATCATCGCATTCAGGAATAAATCCGCAACGGCGACAAATCAAAAACGGCGCATACCCCCGGCGATTCTGAAGCAGTATCGCTTGATCCCCATTCGAAAGAATCGTTTGAATTTCGGCGACCAATTCATTTGACAGCGGCTCCAACTTTTTATCGTCTTCCTGCTGGCGCGAAATAATATGAATCTCCGGCAACACCGAGCCGCCGACTCTATCAGGAAGTGTCAGCAGTTCATACTTGCCCTGTCGCACCTGATGTAGCGTTTCCATACTGGGCGTGGCGCTGCCTAAAAGCGCGACGGCTCCCTCGAAATGCGCACGCACAAGCGCGGCGTCACGTGCATGATAATGCGGCGCCGGTTCTTCTTGTTTGTAGCTCGCTTCCTGTTCTTCATCAATAACGACCAGTCCGAGATTTTTCAGCGGCGCGAATACAGCGCTGCGCGCGCCAATCACCACTGGATAATCGCCGCGCGAAATTCCCCGCCATAAATCATAACGCACCGACGGAGATTGCCCACTGTGCTGAATCGCAACGCGATTTCCGAATGCCGCATGAAAACGCGCCCACACATGCGGCGTCAGCGCGATTTCCGGCACCAACACCAGCGCGGTTCGCCCGGCGCGAAGCACATCTTTTATCGCTTCGATATAGACCTGCGTCTTGCCGCTGCCGGTCACTCCATAGAGCAAAAACGCTTTGAATTTATCGCTTGACAGCGCAGGTTTGATTTTGGAAAGCGCATTTTCCTGCGCTTCGGTCAATTGTTCCGGCGAAGAAATTTCTGGCGCTTTTTCGCGCACCGGATCCCACCGCGAAACTTCTTCGAGGCGCAACTGGAGTATCCCGGCGTTCAGAAGAGAGCCCAAAGCCTGACGCCGAGCAGTCGAAGCTCCTTGCAAAAGTTCCGTGCGCAGGATACCGTCAGGCCCGGCTTCCATAACATCTCGCAAAACGCGCTGCTGACTGCGCTTGTCAAGGCTTGCCATTAACGCGCTGAAATCTTCGGAAGTATTTTCTTGTGCGAGCGTAATAAACGCTTCCATTTTCGATTTGATGCGCGGCGGCAGAAGTACCGGTCGCAGTGAGATAATTCCGGCTTCTTTCAGACGGCGAACTTCCGGCGATAAACGTGAAATCCCGAGAGCCCGCCGGAGCGCTTGCGGTGTCAACGACCCGGATGTTAGCAAGTCAACAATTCGCTCGGCGTCCGCATGGCGACTGCAATAGTCCCGCCATTTCTCTCCCTCGGGATGCTTTTCAAGCACAAAACGTTGCTGTTCGTCGAGCGTGATTCCCGCCGGTAGTGCCGCCTTCAACACATCTCCCCACGGACAAAGATAATAATCCGCCATCCATCGCGTAAACCGCAAAAGCTGTGCGTCGAAAACCGGCTTGCCGTCTAAAATTTCCGACACAGGTTTCGTGGCGCGCGTGTCAGGCGTTTTGTGTATTGCCACAAGGAAACCGGTGACGCGGCGGTGCCCGAAGGAAACAAGCACGCGCTGACCGGGCTCTGCGCGTGCCATCATTTCCTCTTTCAGGCCATAACTGAAAGAGCCCGGCACAGCCGGGACAACAACCTCCGCCGTCGCTGGATACTTATCGGTTATTTGTTTCGAAATCTCAGGCGTAGCGGCACTCCTTCGAATCCATAGGCTTCGCGCAATTTGCGCGAAAGAAAACGCTTGTAGGGTTCATAGACAAGTTCGGGATGGTGGGAGAAAAACACAAACGTGGGAGGTTCAACCTCGACTTGCGTCAGGTAAGTCTGGCGCATGTCTTTGCCTTTTGTCGATGGCGGCGGGCGATGCTGCATGACGGCTTCGAGGAAACGGTTCAGTTCATGAGTCGTGATGCGCTTCTTTCGTTCTTCGAAAATGCGAATGGCGGTTTCCAAGAGGCGGTGAACGCGCGTCTTTTCCAGCGCGGAAATAAAAAGAATCGGGATATAACTATAGGTGGCGAGGCGCTCACGCAAATCTTTCGTCATGCGAGCTGTTGTGCGTTCGTCTTTCTCCACCAGATCCCATTTATTCAAAGCGAGAATCAGACCTTTGCCGAGCACCGCCGCTTGTTCGAGGACTTCAATATCCTGCGCAACAACTCCGTCAACCGCGTCAATCATAATCACCGCGACATCGCATTCGCGTATCGCGCGTTTGCTGCGCAGCGTACAGAAAAATTCGACGGCTTCTTTCACTTTCGAACGCCGCCGCAAACCCGCTGTGTCGATCAGCGTCATTTTCTGACCGTAGTAAGTCAGCACCGAATCCAAACTGTCGCGTGTTGTCCCGGCGATAGGTGTTACGACGCGTTCCGGCTTGCCTAACAGCGCATTCACCAGCGACGACTTGCCGACATTCGGACGACCGACAACCGCAATCCGCGGGCGCGGCCTCGCGACTTCCTCGCCGGAACCGGCTTCCGGCAGTCTTTCCACAATCGCATCGAGAAAATCCGCGACGCCTTTGCCTCCGACCGCGCTGCATGCGAACGGCTCTCCCATTCCCAACGAATAAAAGTCGGCGACTTCCGGTTCCTGTTTCGCGCCGTCCACTTTATTGACGACGAAAATCACCGGTTTGTCGCCGCGCTGTAAAATCCGCGCGATTTCGATATCCACATCCGTGACACCGATATGCGCGTCAGCGACGAACATCGCAATATCGCATTCATCCAGCGCGAACAGTACCTGCTCACGAATCGCTTGTTCGAATACATTACCCGAAGACGGCACCCAGCCGCCGGTATCAACCACCAGAAAATTGCGACCGTTCCATTCGGCTTCAGCCAAATGACGATCGCGCGTTACACCGGATTCAGCGGCGGTCACCGCTTTACGACTGCCGATAATACGATTGAAAAGCGTGGATTTGCCCACATTCGGGCGTCCCACAATAGCCACAATAGGAAGAGACATCATTTCTCGCAAGTTTATTATGGTTCAATATACAACAACCGGAGAATGATGTCAAACATTTCTCCTCGATGAGGATGAATATTGAGCACATAATAAAGAAAACGGGCGGGTACGCAAGCCTCCCCTACAAACTTAACTCGTCGTTGTGGGAATCTACACCCGCAATGCTTGCCCCGAGTAGATTCCTGCACCATAAGATTATCGCCGCGATCGGGTGTCCTCACCCCTCGCGAAATACTATTTCACCAGCACCATCTTCTGCGTCTGAACAAACCTTTCAGCTTCCATCCGGCACAAATAAATCCCCGACGGCATCCCAGCAGCATTCCATGTCATCTCATGCGAACCCGCAGCATGCTCATCATATGTAAGCACAGCGACTTCGCGACCTAAAATATCAAAAACTTTCAGCGAAACG
>CAZADO010000308.1:0-4091 GCA_964483885.1 uncultured Alphaproteobacteria bacterium
GCTTCCGGATTGCGGTTTCGCGCGAAATCTATCGCGTCCTTCGACAGATCAAGCCCCGTCCATTCGCCGTTGTAGCCGCGTTTTTTCATCGCGCGATAAACCACACCCTCCCCGCATCCGGCGTCGAGCACGCTCTTCGCTTGCGTTTGTTTCAGAAGCGCGTACATCGCATCGAGGTAAAGTTCGAGATGTTTTTGGTAGAGTCCGCCGGGATGTTCCCATTTGCTCCAATTGGCTGATTTATACTCTGAGTTAGGTGCTGGTGATGTCATAGTGTGTCCTTGTATTCCGGCCGGGTTATACGCGCCAACCTTATACCTTGAATCCAACTTTGTGCTGAACCCGGCTCGGCGAGAATTGCCATTGCGGGTGTGGACACCCACAACGGCGAAAAATGCTGATTCGATTCGGCGAGAGAATCTAAAAGCTTAACAACGACTGTTTTTTCTTTGTGATGTCTATTTTGATGTCCGCGTTCCAGAATTCATCGAAAGCGGCTGACCAGTCGCGGTTTTCGGCGCGCTTTCGAGCTTTGGTGCTCATCTCCTTGCGAAACGCATCGTCCAAGACAAGTTTACTGAGTTTCTCCTGCCACGCGGACACATCATGCCCGGGTAATGCAAAACCACTCTCGTCCGGAATGATAATTTCTTTCGGCCCGCCTTCCTCGGCGACAATCGCCGGCAGCGCGCACGCCTGCGCTTCAAGCACGGCATTGCCATAGGTATCAGTCATCGAAGGAAAGACAAATACATCCGACGACGCATACGCCTGCGCGAGCGCGCGGTCTTTCAAAAATCCCGTGAACACGATTCGCTCTTCTTTGTAGAGCTCTTGCAACTCTTTCAAATAGGGTCCGTCCCCGACGATAATCAGCGACGCTTTCTTTCGCACGTCTTCTTGAGAGAGGAAACTTTTTATCACCACATCCAAATTTTTCTCGCGCGACACTCGCCCCACATAGAGGATTTTCACGTCGCCAATCGCGTTCCATTTGTCCCAAAAATGTTCATCGCGCTGTTTGGGATTGAAAAATTCCAGATCCGTACCGCGATTGAAAATGAAAAGACGTTCCGGCGGGAATCCATGATCGATGAGTTGGTCACGGTAGTAACTCGACGGCGACCAAACCGTATCGCACTGACCGTAGAACCATTTCATATACTGCCATGTCGCGTCTTCCAATCCTTCATCCTGCGTAATCATTCGAACATGCTGAGGAAAATCGCTGTGATAAATTCCCCGCGTCGGCACATGAAAGTATCTCGCCGCCAACAACGCGACGAGTCCCACTCCTGCGGGCGTACTGATGATGTATTCGGTAAATTCTCCCTGTTCGAGCGCCTGCAGCATCTTCAACACCGGCGGCATGACGAGCTTTTGCAATTCATAATCGGGCATGGAAAATTCGCCAACAGGCTCGAAATTCAAATACCCTTCGCCATGCGGCTCTCGCGGCGGCGCGATGGACGACACAACCGATAAGTCCGCGCCCTTCTCTTTGGCGACCGCAAGCATCTTGTGAATCGTCAACGAAACACCGTTGACATCCATCAGCGTGTCCGTGAACCATGCTCGGCGCGGCTTCTTCGCTGATGCCACTGTCGACATTTTTAAAGCAGTCGCAAATCGTTCTTCCAACTGACGCAGCAACGGACGGTCACGATTCTGGAAATTGAATGCAAAAAGATACGGCGCTGTGACGAGCTCCACCGGCAGCAGCACCGACAGCATTTGCAATCCTTCCAAGAAACGACCCTTCGTCATTCCTTCCAGACTGTAGGACAGCAGGCGATAGCTGACCCGCTCTGCTACATAACTTGCAAAAGAGAACAGCCTGTCGTCAAAATTTTTGGAACTCGTTTCGACATTCGATAAACGACGTTCGGAACGCGGGAGTTCTCGCCAAGCACGAACGATTTCTCTCACGAGGCGTCTTTCCATCGGTGTCGATTTGCGCGTCATACCGACGATTTGTTTGGCTCCCTCCCAAAGAATTTTGCCGCGCTGTCGAATCGTCAAACGCGGCGGTGCGGTTAAAGTAAAAGCGCGATTTAGGATTTGTCCCAACAAGTCGCGCGGTTTGCCCGGCTCATCTCCGACGGTTTGCTGATAAAATTGAAACGCGACGCGATACATCGAATGCGCCGCCGACAGCGTATTACCTGCCGCTCCCATCGGATTGCCGGACTTGTCCGCGATGTGCTTCAGGAATTCTTCCGGCGTGTTGCAGTCGGGGCATTGCACATAGGTCTGTCCGATATATTGCCCGCAATAATCGCAGGAACCGGCGACGTAGCCTTTTTGCCAAGGTTTATCGGACGCGGGCTTAATCGACCATTTGTCGGCCAGAGCGTCCATGAAATCCTTTGTCAGATGTTCGAAGAGCACTTTCAAAAATGCGGCACTGCGTTCTGGGCGCGCACCTGAACGTCCTTCGAAATGGTCGAAGAGCAGCAGCAGACGTTCGACATGATCCGGCCCCATACTCGAACTCAACACATCCAGCGGCGCCGCCACCGCGTGTACAATGCCGCTCTCAAGGAGATAATCGCGCACCTCGTAGATATTCGAGCGCAGCGCTTTTACTTCCTGAAGCTGTTTTTCGGTGATTCCATAGAGCAAAATATCGATTTTACAGCCATCTTCGGGAAACGCGACCGTCGTACCCGCGGAAATAAAAACGCCGGGCAGGTGAGCTATTTCCGAACAGCCTGCAATCGTATCGTTGTCGGTGATCGTCACGAACATCATTCCCCGACGGCGCGCAATCGAATAAATGCTTTTCGGCTGCGTCATACTCTCCGGCGCTTTAATCCGCCGTAAAATCCAATTCGACGGTCGGTCGGAATACTTCGAGTGCACATGTAAATCAGCGCGTGTCACTTCATTTTTCCTTTACTTGCTCTTCAGCTTTTTCCACCAATTGATTCATTTTTTGTTCAAGTAATACGCGGAATGCTTCGATAGCTTCGCCGTTTTTTTCGATAGGCGGCAGAGGTTCTCCTAACAGAATCAGCGCTTTCGAAAACGGTTTCGGTATCTGAAAAGAATCCCAACTGTTGAACTTCCATACTCGATTGCCCGCCCATGTAATCGGAACTACCCATGCTCCGGATACCGCCGCAATCCACGGCGTTCCGATTTTCATCTTCATCGGCGGCCCGACAGGTCCATCGCAAATCATCGCCGCGATGGTACCTTTGCGAATCGCCGCTACCATTTGACGCGCTGCTGCACTGCCGCCACGTGTAGATGAACCGCGCACGGTTTTAAAGCCCATATGCATAACAAGCTGCGAGACCATCTCGCCGTCTTCGTGCTGCGAAATCATTGCCACCAGCCCGGTTCCTCGATACCACCAGACGGGACACAACATGCGCCCGTGCCAAAGCGCGTAGAGAATCGGTTCGCCTTTTCTTTCGAGTTCCCGTACGGATTCCGTATTTGCAATCGTGACACGAGCCAAACGACAGACAAAGCGCGCTACCAAATGTCCGAAACGTGTCACCAGAAAGAAGAGGATGCGTTTAGAGAGCGTCTTCTTTTTCACGGGCAGCGATGAGTTCGGCGGCGATGTCGGCAACTCGCTTTCCGGCTCCGGGAGTTCCGAGTTTTTCGCGGACTCCTTTGAGTTTGTTGCGGCAGGATTCAATGGTTTTTGGAGTTTTTAAAAAGGGAAGTATTTCGCCGGCCAGTTGTTCGGCGGTGACGTTTTTCTGCAAGAGTTCCGGCACAGCTTGTTCATCGGAGAGCAGATTCGCCATCGCCACAAACGGTACTTTCACCAGACGTTTGCCCAGCCAGTAGGTCAGCGCGGATGTTTTGTATAGAACCACGAACGGATGACCGAAATACGCGGCTTCAATGGTGCTCGAACCTGATTTTATCCAAGCGGCATTCGCGTGAGACAGCAACGCATGTGTTTGTCCGCGAACAGGTATAATCGAAGAACCAAGATTAAAATTTTTATAGAACTGTTCCGGCAGTGTGGACGACTGCGCCAGAATGAATCGCACACCCGGCATGAACCGCTGCACAATCGCCGCGGCCTCTATCATCACCGGCAGATGCCGACGCACTTCCTGCTT
>CAZADO010000309.1:0-2644 GCA_964483885.1 uncultured Alphaproteobacteria bacterium
TTCAGGAAATGATATGACCAGAGAATGGAGAGACTGCGTCCCGTAGGCATCTACCGCCCATATTTCTACGCGCCATTCATCTCCGACATCCGAATCAGTGCGAGGAATACAAGCCCCATCGTGGTCGATATAATGCGGCGGTGCGTTTTCGTCGTCCACGAATCCTTCTTCGGTGTAGTCGTTGCGGACAAACCAGCGATAACTATATGTGACTTCATCCATGTCGGGATCCGCCGGTGTCGGTCCGGTAATCGTTACACACAGGCTGTCGTTGTCATCGATGCATTCAGGCCATCCGTACCCTTCCGGCGCGTGAGGCGGATTGTTGCAATCGGAACCCGGACGGTACGTGACTTCCAAAATAGAGTAATTCAACGTTGTCGCCCAGTAGCGCCGAGTGTTCCAGACATCGATATCCAGGAACATATTCAGCTCGCCATTGTCTAACAATGCACCCGGTGGGATATCGAACGTCGTTACAGACCAGACGTCATTGTTTCCGTGGAGGTATTCAGGATTCAGTAGAACACCATCACCGTAAAGATTGTCGAGTTCGCATTCCTCGGGTTCACCGGGATGCTCAATCGAGCAGTTCTGCTGGTCCACGTCCCAAGCGCAGATGTGCACTTGCACGCTTTGGATGCAAACACCGCCGGGAGAGCTATAGTCCGGGAAAACATGCTTCCATCCATAGTCCTGATTGTACCAGCTATAATGTTCGAAACCATAATAAGGATCGTGTCCTGCAGGCATATTCGGATCGTACCACGGGCCGCCATAGAGCGGCAGCACATCATTTTCATCCGTGCGCTGAATCCATGTGAAAACACTATCTTCGCTTACAAACGTCGTGTCGGTCGGATAGACGAGGGGACAGGGATCGGGACAAGTAAAGATATCAAGCGTATAGACATCTTCTCCACCCGAACTGCGCGGCTCCACATCGAGGTAATAAACTCCGGAATTCAATCGCATACAAGAGATGATCGAGCGACCATAGACCGCGCAACCGTTATTGTTTGAAGCCAAAACCTCACCTGCGCAGCATCTCGTGGATAAATAGATGTAGGAATTTATCGAAGAGGGGGAATTACACAAAGAAAACGTGTAGAGCCCCTCTTGAGAGATATGAATTTCATACACATGTTCCTGACCGGGGAGGAAAGAACAATCGTTTCCCGCGCCGTTTAAATCAGCCGTATTCGAATAGGGAAAGTTAGTCACAATAAAATCCGGCCCGCTGGGACGCTGCGGAGGTTCATCAAGGTGCGACCCCGATTTCGGGAAGGCGAGTTCATCTGCTTCCACCCAATCTCCCTGACCATAGGCAGAAGATATCCAGCATAACATCAGAGAAATCAAGGCAAGAACGACTGTCCTGTTTCTAAAAAATCTGAATCGAAATTTTACCATCTTCACCTCCCGGTGGAACCGAGTCTGTGTCATCATCGTTTTCACCTTTGACGTTCCTTATGAAAAAGGGGCTTGATTTTCAACGAAAACATGCTTAAATTAGGCCGTTATCCATTTGGCGTCTTAGCTCAGCTGGTAGAGCAACGGACTGAAAATCCGTGTGTCCCCAGTTCGATTCTGGGAGGCGCCACATTCTTTAAGCCCTGCAAAAAGTGGGGCTTTTTCTTCGTAGCCGCTTTTTCTGTGATAAGGATTTGTCAAAGACCAGCCCCATCTCCTTTAGGGAGATGGGGCTTTATTTATATCAATAATCATAACAGGTTAAAGCACGGTTTTGCGTTCCCGCCCCGGCCTGTTGCGTCCAGCGGGAACCGCATTCATCGGGGATTTTTCGAATCCTCCGCAGGGAAATAAAAAGTCGTAATGTCATGCTTTTCGTGATGCTTTAAAACGGTAGTGGAATCGGCGCGGTCAGGATTGACATCACAACAGCGATGACCAAATGGAAACCTGAAAGCGCGGGCATGGTGACCCTCAAAAGCTATTTAACCTACTTCTTCGCTCAGATATAATTTAATATCTGGGGGGCTAAGAATCAATATCCTCAAAAAGTTAGGCGAGAAACTTTGTCGTACGCGCATCAATCTTTGTAAGTCTTCGAATTTCAAATAGAGACATACTCTTTGACTCATAGACAATTTCTTCTCATCTTCATTCATCACTTTGACTTTCAAACAGCGCATGCCTCTCTTAAAAGTAATTCAGACCCAATTCATGCTTGACTTTGACACAGGAACTGTGTATCATATTTCGCAAAAACAACCTAAGGAATCTGGAATTCAACAATGAGTCGAAAATCGTCAACAGCGCGCAAGGAAACTTCTATTCGAGAGCTCATCGATGAGCTTGACAGCCTTTCGCACCGTTTTTCACCGGAAGATGTACAGGCGAAAGTGCGCCTTCTGGAAACAATCCGTTCGCGCTCCATTCGAAGTGCGCGGCTGCTGCTGCGCTATCACGAAATCCTCTGCTTCCTTCGAGCCTATCCCGACAGCCCCGCGCTGCTGCGCGTCAGCGAAGAAGAGCTTCAAAATTTTACAACACGAGTCGCTATAGCAGCCGGGGATGATGGCTACGCACTGGAAGCGCTTCGCAACACAGGCATCGCGGGCACGGTGGTCGAATATCCGTTTGATTTTGACATGGCGCTTTGGCTGGCGGAAAAGTTTCC
>CAZADO010000310.1:0-3509 GCA_964483885.1 uncultured Alphaproteobacteria bacterium
CGCAGGTAAATCTTATGCGTACCGATATTCGCTTTCTGCGTGTAGCCGCCGCGTCTGTCAGGCAAGCGGCGACGCTGTGCGAAGACATGCCGCGTGATTTTTTCAGCGGCTTCTTTGATTCGCGGAGATTCCGCTTCGGCGGAGACAGTCGAATCGATTTCAACGAGATGACTCAGCGGCTGACTGAGTTTCGAGCCGTCCCGATAAATCGCCACCGATTTCAACATCATCTTCCAACTGTCGAAATAGATATCTTCAATCGCGTCGATGGTTGCGTCGTTGGGCAGATTAATGGTCTTGGAAATCCCGCCGGAAACAAACGGCTGAGCGGCGGCCAACATGCGCAAATGAGCAGCCGATGCAATATAGCGCTGTCCATAAGCTCCGCATTTCGACGCGCAGTCGAACACCGGCAAATGTTCCGGCGATAGATGCGGCGCGCCTTCGAGAGTCATTCGCCCGCAGATATAGTCGCTGGCTTCCCGGCATTGCTCCCGACTAAAGCCCAATGCTCGCAGAAGGTCTCCTCCGGCTTTTCGGAGCTTCTCGGAATCTATACCTAACTTCTCCTCGACAAATTCTTCGCCCAAAACGCGCGGCATAAACGCAAAGCTCAAATCGAAAGCGGATTTCAGTCCCTGTTCCACTTTCTCTATCGCTTCATCGTCGAAACCTTTTGAGCGCAAAGTTTTGGGATTGACATAGGGCGCTCCTTTCAGAGTCCCCGAACCCACGCAGTAGCGGACAATTTGCCGTATCTGTTCTTCCGGATAGCCCAGCCTTTCCAGCGCTAACGGTACCGAATTGTTGATAATCCGGAAATAGCCTCCCCCCGCGAGTTTCTTGTATTTCACAAGCGCGAAGTCCGGTTCGATTCCGGTCGTATCGCAATCCATCAAGAGCCCGATAGTCCCGGTCGGAGCGATAGCGGAAAGCTGCGCATTGCGATAGCCATACCTTTCCCCCTGCGCAAGCGCCGAATCCCACGCCTGCTTTGCGGCTTTCTGCAAATAGGACGGGCAAGATAACGGTTCCGGCAAACTGGGTATCGTAGATAATCCATCATACGCGTTCGACGACGCATGATAAGCGGCTTGCCGATGGTTCCGAATGACGCGCAACATCGAAGCCGCGTTTCGTTTGTAGGCAGGGAAAGCGCCAAGTTCGCCGGCCATCTCCGCTGACACACGGTAGCCATATCCGGTCATCAAAGCTGTCAGCGTACTGCAAATTCCAAGCGCTTCTTTGCTGTCATAGGGAATCCCCAGCATCATGAACACTGCGCCTAAATTCGCGTAGCCCAATCCCAGAGTTCGGTATTGATAAGAGCGCAACGCGATTTCTTTGCTCGGAAATTGCGCCATGAGAACGGAAATGTCCAATACGACTGTCCAGAGTCGCGTCGCATGCTGAAAACTCTCGATATCGAATTCTCCCTTGCGGATATCGAGGAATTTCATCAGGTTAAGCGACGCCAGATTGCATGCCGTATCATCGAGAAACATATATTCCGAGCACGGATTCGAAGCGGTAATCGGTCCGTCGGCGGCGCAGGTATTCCATTCATTAATCGTTGTGTCATACTGCACGCCCGGATCCGCACAAGCCCACGCGGCTTCTGCCATTTGTCGCCAGAGGTCGCGCGCAGAAACCGTCTTGTGAACTTTGCGGTCTATGCGCCGAATTAAATCCCATTTGCCGTCGTTCTTAACCGCCTCCAAAAACTGATTCGACACGCGTACGGAGTTGTTCGAATTTTGACCGGAAACCGTTATGTACGCTTGAGAATTCCAGTCGCTGTTGTAACACTCGAATTCCAAATCCCGAAATCCCTGTCGTGCAAGCTGAATCACGCGAAGGATATAGCTTTCAGGGATAAAGGCTGAGCGCGCCGCCCGAATCGCCTCACCCAACCGGGAATTCTTGCGGCCATCGAAGCGAAAATCATCCGCTAAAGCTTCGTTGGAATGACAGGCCTTAATCACAGCCTTCAGATGCTTTTCGCAAGACTTGGAACCCGCAATCAGAGCCGCAACTTTTTGCTCTTCAGAGGCTTTCCAGTTGATATATTGCTCAATGTCGGGATGATCGACATCCAGCGTCACCATCTTCGCGGCGCGGCGTGTCGTGCCTCCGGATTTTATCGCTCCCGCTGCCCTGTCGCCGATTTTCAGGAAACTCATAAGCCCCGATGATTTGCCTCCGCCGGAAAGCGACTCTCCTTCACCGCGCACTTTGGAAAAATTCGTTCCGGTTCCGGAACCATATTTAAAAAGTCGGGCTTCACGTACCCACAAGTCCATGATACCGCCGGAATTAATCAAATCATCCTTGACGGATTGAATAAAACAGGCGTGAGGTTGAGGACGTTTATACGCGCTGGATGATTCGCACAGTTCTCCGGTTTCCGGCTCACAAAAATAGTGGCCTTGCGCATGGCCACTGATACCGTAAGCCCAGTAAAGACCAGTATTAAACCATTGCGGGGAGTTGGGCGCGACCATTTGAGTCGCCAGCATATAGCAAAGCTCGTCGAAGAAAATGCGGGCATCGGATTCCTCATCAAAGTAGTGATGCTTCCATCCCCAATACGTCCAGCATCCCGCAAGACGAGTGAACACCTGTCGGGCATCTTTTTCGTCGCTAAATCTCTGTTCTTCTGGTAGTTCCTTCAAAGCTTCTTCATCGGGCTCCCGGCGCTGAAGCCAGACAGGCACTCCATCCTCCTCTATTGGCCGCGCTCGCGCAGGAATGCCTGTTTTCCGGAAATACTTTTGAGCTAAAATATCGACAGCTACCTGCGACCAGAAATCCGGGGCAATAATCCCATCCGCCTCGAAAATGACCGTTCCATCCAAGTCGATCAGCTTTGATTTCCAGGTGATAAAATTAAGTTTTTCAAAAGGATCGAGACCCTCTTCGGTATAGCGGCGTTTAAAACGCAATGGCTTTTCCCCTAATTAAAGTGATGTGAATGGACTTGTAATTTATAAATACTTCCCAAAATGAGCGAGAAAACCGC
The DNA here is from genome assembly GCA_964483885.1 of uncultured Alphaproteobacteria bacterium. Classification (GTDB taxonomy): domain Bacteria; phylum Electryoneota; class RPQS01; order RPQS01; family DYHQ01; genus JAUXGA01. Next base: position 3,023 of record CAZADO010000310.1, read on the forward strand.
TACTCAGGCTTGAATACTTCATAAATCGTCTGAAAACGAGTAGCGGAATGTATCTGTCAGGTTGCTTGCGCAGGAAATTCTATAATATGAGTGACTTGCCTTCGGCTCCTAAAACATACCAGCGAACCACGACAGATATGGTGCCAAAAAGATATATCCACAGGATATTGTGGTCACAAACGCAACCCTAATATAAGAGACACGCCTAAAATTGTCAAGCGGTTTTTTGCCTTTCTATTTCAATAAATAACAGTTCAATAGACTCATACTGTTGATATTGTTATGGTTGCGTTCTCAAAAGAGAAGTCATGGAAAGACAGGTACATCCATGCCTATATTGTGAAACCATCCGCATACTATCTGTTGGCACCCCTCTTGCTTTAGAAAACTATATATAAAAGGAAAGAAAGCCCGAAGGGGATTTTCGGGAAGCGGAAGAATCTGCTCAATAGCCAGAGAGAGCTCTTGACTTCTTCCGGAATTATTT
>CAZADO010000311.1:0-9523 GCA_964483885.1 uncultured Alphaproteobacteria bacterium
AAAAAATTCCTGCCGGTCTTCATCACGGAGAACATGGTAGGACATAAATTAGGTGAATTTGCTCCCACCCGCACCTTCCGCGGGCACGGAGGCAAAAAGAGTGAGAAGACGGCGGGGAAGCCGGGCTAGAAGGAAAGGGTAAGTAACAATGCTGGAAGCCCGTTGTTTGACGCGCTTTATCCGAGTATCACCCCGAAAGATGCGTTTGCTTGCTGACCTCGTCCGAGGTCGCAAGGTCAATGATGCTTTGGAAGTCCTACAGTTCAGTCCGAAATCGGCCGCCAGGCCTGTCGAAAAGGCGGTTCGGTCGGCGTTGGCTAATCTGCTGCAGCATGAAGAGGCGAAAGATATAAATGTTGATAACGCTTTTGTGCGTACCGTTTTTGTGGACGCAGGCCCCACAATGAAGCGATACCTGCCCAGGGCGATGGGACGAGCGACGGTGATTCGGAAACGCACCAGCCACCTGACCGTTTGGGTTGCCGGGGATACGTCTGAAACTGCTAAGAAAGAAGAAACGAAGAAAAAAGGGTCGCGCCGGAAAAAAGCGGCCCAATAGGGAGTTCGTGTGGGACAAAAAACACATCCAGTCGGACTTCGGCTCGGAATTATCAGAACCTGGGACAGCAACTGGTTCGATGAAAAGAATTTTGCGGAAAAGTTGCATGAGGATTTGTACCTCCGCCGTTATCTTTCAAGTCGCTTGAAAGGCGCCGGTGTGGCAAAGATACTGATTGAACGTACGCCCAAGAAAATTATTCTGACGATTTCCACGGCGCGTCCGGGGATTGTCATCGGTCGGAAAGGGGCGGAAGTTGACAAACTGAAAGCCGAACTTCGGCAGATTACTCAGAAGGAAGTCCAGGTTAATATTTTCGAAATCAAGCGGCCGGAACTCGAAGCAGCGCTGGTCGCCGATACGATTGCCCGGCAGTTGGAAGGACGTGTTTCTTTCCGGCGCGCGATGAAAAAGGCTCTGCAAACCACTCGGCGTATGGGAGCGGAAGGTGTGAAGATTATCTGTTCAGGACGCTTGGGCGGCGCGGAAATGTCCCGGTCGGAAGGGTATAAAGACGGTCGCATTCCTCTGCATACTCTGAGAGCCGACATAGATTACGCTCTCGCGGTTGCAAAAACAACCTACGGCACGATTGGCGTTAAGGTTTGGATTTGCAAGGGCGAGATTTTGGGGAAAAAGGAAGTTTAGTTTACTTATAAGATGCCGGTGAACCGGCAATGAAACTGTAAGAATGGGGTGCGAACGTGCTTGCACCAAAGCGAATTAAATATCGGAAGCAGCAGCGAGGGCGCCGCAAGGGAAAGGCGCAGCGCGGCAACCGCGTTTCTTTCGGTGAATATGGTTTGAAAGCGATGGAATGCTGCTGGATGACGAGTCGTCAAATCGAAGCTGCTCGTGTGGCGATGACACGCTATATCCGGCGAGGCGGCAAAGTCTGGATACGCATTTTCCCGGATAAGCCGGTATCGAAAAAACCCGCCGAGACGCGAATGGGAAAAGGCAAGGGAGCTCCGGAATTCTGGGCGGCGGTTGTGCGTCCCGGAAGAATCCTTTTTGAAATTGAAGGAGTCTCCGAAACTTTGGCAAAAGAAGCGATGCGTTTGGCATCGCATAAATTGCCGATTAAAACTCATTTCGTCCGTCGCGAAACAATCCACATGTAGAAGGTCAGCAAGCATGGCGAAACAAGAAGATACTCCCCTAAAAATGACGGAATTAAAAGAGCTGTCCCTGCCGGAACTCCAGCAGAAACTTCACGACTGGGATGAAAAGTTGGAAGCTCTTAGGTTTCAGTTAAGCTCAGGGCAACTCCCCAACACGGCTCGAGTCACGTTGATTCGGCGGGATATTGCCCGGCTAAAAACCGTTCTCCGAGAAGTTGAATTGGGAATTCGTAAGCCAAAGGGAGCCGTTTCATGAGCGCGGAAACTGCCGTATCGACTCGCGCACTTCGGAAAACCCGCGAAGGCGTTGTCGTTTCGAACAAGATGGACAAGTCTATCGTGGTCGCCGTTGAGCGTCGGGTTGCTCACCCGCTATATAAAAAGTATTATCGCAAGACCAATACCTTCATGGCTCACGATGCTGAGAATACCTGTCAGATTGGTGATCGCGTTCGGATTATGGAAACGCGGCCGCTGTCAAAGTATAAGCGTTGGCGGCTTATTGAAGTCCTCGAAAGGAAGAAGTAGCCCATGATTCGCGAACAAACCCGATTAACTGTCGCGGATAACACCGGGGCAAAAAAGGTACAATGTTTTCGTGTCCTCGGAGGGACGAAGCGACGCACCGCTACGATTGGCGATGTGATTGTTGTTTCGGTGAAATCAGCGATTCCGCGCGCGTCGGTCAAAAAAGGCGAAGTTTCTAAAGCGGTGATTGTCCGTACCAAAAAGGAAATCCGGAGGAAAGACGGAACCTATATCCGCTTCGATGAAAACGCTGCGGTGCTGCTCGATAATCAAGGGGAACCGCGCGGCACACGTATTTTCGGTCCGGTCGCACGCGAACTTCGCGAGAAGCAATACATGAAAATCGTTTCGCTGGCCCCTGAGGTTGTATAGAAACTGACATCACAAACAGAAATTGTCCTATGAAAATTAACAAAAACGATATGGTTTTGGTCACCGCCGGGAATGACCGGGGAAAACGCGGACGCGTTTTAAAGGTTTATCCTGACAAGCAGCGGATTATTGTGGAAGGCGTCCACTTCGTCAAACGACATATGAAACCGACCCAGCAAAATCCTCAGGGCGGCATTGTCGAGAAGGAAGGATCCATCCACGTGTCGAATGTCATGTTAATCGATCCCAAGACCAACCAGCCGACGCGGGTGGGACGAGTTGTCCTGACCGGCGGCGAGAAGAAACAACGTGTTCGTATCGCAAAAGTCAGTAAAGAGATGATTCCTGATGGCCGCTGATAAAAAGAAAAAGGCGGACGCTCCGTCACAGGGGAAACCCGCTAAAGACAAAGACAAAGATAAATCCAAAGGCAAAGGTAAAGCCAAAGCCGCTGTCGGCGAACGACCGCCGCTGCCGAAGGATTATGAACCGCGACTCCGCAAAGATTATCGCGATCGCATTGCTCCCTCGATGAAAGAGAAATTTGCCTATAAGAATGCCATGCAGATTCCGAAAATCACTAAAATCGTGTTGAACATCGGAGCGGGTGACGCCAGTCAAAACCCGAAACTGCTGGATTCGGTGATGGCCGATTTGGGAGTGATTGCGGGACAGAAACCCATGACGGCGCGAGCGCGCAAATCGGTCTCCAATTTTAAATTGCGCGAGGGCATGCCCATCGGAGCGTACGTGACGCTTCGGAATGTTCAAATGTATGAATTTCTGGATCGGTTACTGACGATTGCCATCCCGCGTATTCGGGATTTCCGCGGCGTTTCGGACCGCAGTTTCGATGGTCGGGGGAATTACACACTTGGTATCAAAGAACAAATCGTCTTTCCGGAGATTGATTACGATAAAATCGAAAAGATTCGCGGTATGGATATCACAATTGTGACAACAGCTCAAACGGATGAAGAAGCGTTTGAACTATTAAAGCAATTCGGGCTGCCTTTCCAGAGAAGAGGAGCAGCGGCAGAGGAAGCTGCTGAAGCCTAACACGAATCCTGTTTCATCAGCACAATAGAATTTCACGTTTTGAAAGCGGAGTACCATGGCTCGTCGCGCAATGATAGTTAAGTCAATGAGGTCGCCGAAATTTCAAGTTCGTCAGCATAGCCGATGTCGCCGGTGCGGCAGGCCGCGGGCTTATATTCGTAAATACGGTCTGTGCCGTATCTGTTTCCGTCAATTGGCTCTCGCCGGTGAGATACCGGGAGTTGTCAAGGCCAGTTGGTAGATAATCCGAGCTGAGTCGGACTATGATACGATCATGTCCGGCGAGTGGAGTAAAGCATGATAACAACCGATCCTATTGCAGATTTTTTAACGCGCATTCGTAATGCGATTCATGCCCGTCATATGACGGTGGATATTCCTTTTTCGAAGATGAAGAAGTCCATGTCCCATATTTTGTTGGACACCGGTTATATCCGCGATTATGTTTTTGTGGATACCGGGAATCAGGGTTTCCTGCGGCTCTATTTGAAGTACGGAGCCAACGGGAAATCCGCAATTGCCGGTATTAAACGCATTTCCACACCCGGCCTGCGCCGCTATGTCGGGAAAGATAGAATTCCGCGCGTTTACAATGGACTTGGGATTGCCATTCTTTCAACGCCGCAGGGCATTCTGAACGGTGGACGGGCATCCCAGCTTGGGATTGGCGGTGAAGTATTAGCGTACGTCTGGTAAGAGGCAGAGTCGCAGAAGAGAGTAGATCGCTTAGAGGTTAATTGTGTCGCGAATAGGTCGAAAAGTAATTCCGGTTCCTGAAAAAGTCAACGTAGCGATTTCGGGTACTCATGTCAAAGTCGAGGGACCCTTGGGGGAAATCGAACGCACATTTCATACGGATATGGAGATTGTCTCCGAAGGAAAAGAGCTGCTGGTTCGCAGGCCGTCGGATACAAAAATGCACAAATCCCTGCATGGACTGACTCGAGCGCTGCTGTGGAATATGGTGACAGGCGTCTCGCAGGGATTTAAAAAGGAACTGGAGATTGTCGGTGTCGGATACCGCGCGGAAGCCAAAAAGCTCGGGATCCTGCTGAGTATTGGTTTCAGTCACGGCATTTTCTTTATCACTCCTCAGAATATTAAAATTGAAGTTCCCAAGCCGACGTCGATTGTCATTTCGGGTGTAGATCGGCAGCTGGTTGGAGAGGTGGCGGCGCAAATTCGCAGCATACGCAAACCGGAGCCCTATAAGGGCAAAGGAATTCGCTATGTCGGCGAGCATGTCCATCGCAAGGCAGGGAAGACCGCGAAGTAGTTTAATGATTCGCCGCAATAGAAGGGCGTTGCCCTTCGGGTAGGCAAGGAGATAGGATATGCAGCAGAAGGCAGTCCTGAAACGTAAGTTGGTGCGCGAACGGCGCAAGAAACATATTCGAAAGATTATCAACGGAACCGCGGAGCGGGCAAGGTTGGTGGTTCATCGTACCAACCGCCATATTTACGCTCAGTTCGTTGATGATGCCAACGAACGGACATTGTCGGGAATATCGTCCCTCTCGCCTGAGTTGAGGGAAGAGCTGAAAGGAAAGACACCGATGGAAAAAGCCAAGCGAATCGGTGAAGCTGTCGCGCAAAAAGCAAAAGAAATAGAGATTAATAACGTCGTCTTCGACCGAAATGGATTCCTTTATCACGGTCGAGTGAAAGCGGTTGCAGAGGCTGCACGAGCGGCTGGTTTGAAATTCTAAGCAGAGTATAATGGTAGCAAGAGAACGAGAACGCGGAAGTCGAGGTCGTGACCGGCGCAAACCGGACGAAGATCCTTCTTCCGAATCCCTAATTGAAAAAGTGGTTCACATCAATCGAGTGGCGAAGGTCGTCAAAGGCGGTCGGAACTTCTCGTTTAATGCGGTTGTGGTTGTCGGCGATGGACATGGGCGTGTTGGTTTTGGACTTGGAAAAGCCAATGAAGTTACCGACGCCATCACCAAAGGAACCGAAACCGCCAAACGCGCAATGAAGCGCTATCCTTTGGTGGGGACGACGCTTCCGCATATGAGTCAGGGGAAATTCGGTGCGGGACGTGTTGTGATAAAACCCGCTTCGCCGGGAACCGGAGTTATTGCAGGCGGAACGGTCCGCGCTGTCATGGAATGTCTGGGCGTGCGGGATGTATTAACGAAGATTCTGGGAACTAACAATCCCCATAATGTCGTCAAAGCGACCTTGACTGCTCTGGATAATATGATGGATGTTCGCATGACGGCAGATAAAAGAGATATCAGTGTTCGAGAAGTTTTTGAAGCATAGGGACACTCCCAATGCCAACGGCAAATAAGTTAAAAATTACATGGATTCGCAGTACCATCGGTCGCCACTATCGTCAGAAGCGAACGATTGAGGCGCTGGGATTCCACAGGCTGCATCAGACAAGAATACTTCCCGACCATCCCGCGATTCGAGGGATGCTGGCGAAAATACCGCATCTTGTCACTTGGGAAATGGTCAAAGAAGAGGGAGCCGCCCCATGAGTCTTCACGATTTGAAACCTGCTCCCGGTTCGACGCAAAAACGGAAACGCGTCGGTCGCGGCTCCGGTTCCGGAAGAGGCGGAACGGCGACGCGCGGAGAAAATGGACAGATGTGCCGAGCCGGAGCTCGCCACAAGCTGGGATTTGAAGGCGGACAGATGCCGATTCACCGCCGTCTCCCCAAACGCGGATTTAAAAACATCTGGCGTAAAGAGGTGCAGATTGTCAACCTTCGGGATTTGGTGAAATTGCCCCCGGAAACGGACGTCGAACCTGAGACCCTGAAACAAGCGGGCTTGATTGAATCTGCAACCAATCCCGTGAAACTTCTGGGCAACGAGGATGTGGAACGCGCTTATACGGTGCGTTCGCTTACCCTATCAAAATCAGCCCGTGAGAAAATTACTTCAGCGGGTGGATCGGTCGCGGAATAATGTTAGATCGCTATACAGCAATTTTTAAAATTCCTGAACTCAGAACGCGCATCATTTTCACGTTGGGAATTTTTCTTGTTTACCGTATTGGCGGGCATGTTCCCGTGCCGGGAATCGATGCGGCGGCGCTGGGTGAATTCTTCAAGCAAAACGCCGGGACACTCTTTGGCCTCTATGACATGTTCGTTGGAGGAGCATTCCAGCGAGCAACGGTGTTCGCGTTGGGGATTATGCCCTATATCTCCGCTTCGATTATTTTCCAATTGCTGGGCACCGTGGTTCCCTATTTCCAGAAGCTTCAAAAGGAAGGGGAAGAGGGGCGGAAGAAAATCACGCAGCTCACGCGCTACGGGACGGTTGTGATTGCTGCACTTCAAGCTGGCGGCGCGTCTATCTTTTTAACGCGACTGATTGCTCCTTCCGGAGCGCATGTAGTTCCCAGTCCGGGTATCGGTTTTAATTTCCTGACCATGATAACGCTGGCCGCGGGCACGACCATGATTATGTGGCTCGGCGAACAGATTACGGAGCGTGGCATTGGGAACGGCATCAGTTTGCTGATTTTTGTCGGTATCATTGACCGCTTCCCGTATGCTGTTATGGAAGAAGTGCAGATGGTACAGGCGGGAAATCGACATATCCTGACCGACGTTTTTTTCGTCGTCCTGCTCTTTATTGTGACGATGGCGGTTGTCGCCATTACTCAGGGGATGCGCAAGATACCCGTGCAGTATGCCAAACGCGTCGTCGGTCGGAAAATCTACGGCGGTCAGTCCACACATATTCCGCTTCGTGTCAATACGGCAGGCGTCATGCCGATTATTTTCGCTCAGTCCATTATGTTTATTCCATCATCAGTGGCCACGATGTTGCCCGAAGGTGGATTTCGCGACGCCCTGCAGATATATTTTAACACGAATTCGGCGATGTATATGCTTTTCTATTTTGTTCTCATTGTCTTTTTCACCTATTTCTATACGGCGATTGTGCTGAATCCCATTGAACTTGCCGACAATATGAAGAAACAGGGCGGGTTTATCCCGGGCATCCGACCGGGCAAGCACACATCCGAGTTCATTGATAATGTTCTTTCGAAAGTCACGTTCCCCGGTGCGGTTTTTCTGGGACTTGTTGCGATTGTGCCGTCGATTATCCTCAGTCAATTCAGTGTGAGCTGGAATTTCGCGTCGTTCTATGGAGGGACGAGTATTCTCATTGTCGTGGGTGTCGGACTTGATACACTACAGCAGGTCGAATCGCATTTGGTCATGCGGCACTATGACAGTCTCATGACGACGGGACGCCTTCGCGGCCGACGGCGGATGTAGGTATGGCAACGATGCTGATTCTCCTCGGGGCTCCCGGTGTGGGAAAAGGAACTCAGGCACAAAAGCTCGTGGCGCATTTGGGGGTACCGCAAATCTCGACAGGAGATATTCTTCGCGCGGAAATTCGGAAAAATACTCCCCTCGGACAGAAGGCTCTGACCTATATGAACAAAGGGGAATTGGTTCCCGATAACCTCATCCTCGATATGGTCAGTCAGCGTCTGGAAGCTCCGGATGCGAAGAACGGTGTGATTTTTGACGGATTTCCTCGCACCATTGCACAAGCAAAAGGCTTGGATGGAATCTTGGAACAGTCGGGGCGGAAGCTCGACGCGGTGCTTTCCATCGAAGTACCTGCAGAGCGCATCGTGGAAAGACTATCGTCTCGCCGAAGCTGTGCCACATGCGGCGCGGTTTTCAATGTGCTTCTGAATCCCGACGAAATCGACAACCACGAATGTCCCGAGGGACAGCCGCTCATTGTACAGCGGGAGGATGATCGCCCTGAAACCGTCGAGCGCCGACTGAAAGTCTATGCAGAGCAGACCGAACCGTTGAAAGACTATTACCGTCAAACCGGTCTGCTAAAAGAAGTACTGGGTGAAGGAATGATAGACGACGTTTTTGCTCGGTTGCTTCAGGCGCTGTAGGGAGCGGATGTGATTTCGATAAAGACACCGGCGGAGCTGGACGCGATTCGAGAGGCGTGCCGGATTGTGGCCGGAGCTTTTCAAGCCATTGAATCCTTGATGGTGCCGGGAACACCGACCCTCAAGATTGATGAAGCCGTCGAGAAGTATATCCGCAGTCAGGGAGCGCGGCCCGCATTCAAAGGCTATCCCAATCCGGAAGGAAAATCATTTCCGGCATCGGCCTGCATTTCGATTGAAGCAGAGGTGGTTCACGGAATTCCCGATGGACGAACTCTAAAAGCGGGTCAGATTGTCGGAGTGGACATCGGTGCGGAAAAGGAAGGTTTTTTCGGAGATTCGGCGGTAACCTACGCGATTCATCCGATAGATGATCTTCGAAAGCGATTAATGCAGGCCACCCTCGACGCGTTGATGTGCGGTATTGCAAAAGCTCGAGAAGGAAATCGGCTTTCAGATATTTCTCACGCAGTAGAAACGCATGCCCATTCCTGCAATTTCTCGGTGGTGCGGGATTTGGTGGGGCATGGCATTGGACGGAAGCTTCACGAGGAACCTCAGATTCCGAACTTCGGTTCACCCGGGCGAGGACCTGTGCTGCGGGAGAATATGGTTTTTGCCATCGAGCCGATGGTCAATGCCGGAACATATGAAGTGGAAACGATTGGTGATTGGCTTGTGGTGGCGAGAGACCGTCAGCCTTCGGCGCATTTTGAACACACCATCGTTGTGAAAAACGGGGAAGCCGAAATTCTTACATTGCGAAATCAGTCGGTATAAACGGAGGTTCCTACGGCCAAAGAGCAATCGATAAAGGTCGACGGCACTATTACGGAAACGCTTCCGAATGCCACCTTTCAGGTCGAACTGGAAAATGGTCATACGATTCTGGCCCACATTTCCGGAAAAATGAGAATGCATTTCATCAAGATTCTTCCCGGAGATCGAGTCACGGTGGAACTTTCCCCTTATGATTT
>CAZADO010000312.1:0-3440 GCA_964483885.1 uncultured Alphaproteobacteria bacterium
GAGATTTCGCGCCGAAGAAGAAGAGATACTTCTGGACATCGTTATTCAGGGAATTTACAGCATTCAAGCCGGCGAAAATCCCGGAACAGTTCGCACGCGACTCGAGAAAATCCTGCCGCCGTCGATGCGTTCAAAATCGAAATATGCTTACTGATGAAAAGAAAAGAAGAACCCGATAATCTGCAACGCTGGCTGCTCTCCTACGCCGACCTCATCACGCTGCTGTTGGGGTTTTTCGTTATCCTCTATACCATTAGTCAGGTTAATGAAAGCCGCTATCATAAGGTTTCGAGTGCTCTGCAGAATATCTTCGGTCAAAAAGAACCCGAAACGATTCAGTCGGCATCCGCGATTCAGCCGGTGCGGCTGACGAGACAAATGCTGAGTGATTCTCTGACGGATGCACTCGACCGAGCGCTGCTCAATAATCCGGAATTGGAAAGCGCGGTGACGCTTGTTCCTCAATTTGATGGTATCGCGTTAAGATTTCAGGATCGCGTGTTGTTCGATTTAGGAGAAGCGGACATCAAACCGAAAGCGAAAACAATGCTGCTGTCCCTGACGAATATCCTCGCCCGCTTTCCCAATCGATTACGTATTGACGGCCATACCGATAATCTTCCCATACACAACGTCAAATTTGCATCGAACTGGCAGCTTTCCACCGCACGTGCGGCAAATGTGGCGCACCTGCTTCAAGAAAAAGGCGGCATCAACGGGAAACGAATCAGCGTCACCGGTCATGCTTCATTCGATCCTGCCTTACCGAATACCACCGAGAAGAACCGTGCTATAAACCGGCGAGTAGAAATCGTCGTGTTGGATGAATAGAGAAAACCCGGCTTCTTTTGCCGGGTTTTCATCTCTGAGAGAGGCAGTAGATCAACTCTCAGGAGGCGTATGTCCTAAGGTCGATGAATGACCTTTAGAATTTACTTCGCAGTGCTCCAGGAAGTCTTCGCATTACGAGAGAATTTCATGCCTTGCTTCAGTGCTTCCTTGCTAATCTTCTTTGGCATGGCACTCTTTGTCAACACTGACCACGAATCACCCATTTTATGACTGACGGTCTTATAGTACTCCGCATAACGCACAGGGCCGATATCGGTCGGAATTGTCATCATCGGCGGCGCCGTCGTCGGATCACAAGCACCCGCGACAACGTACATGGCCTTTGTTTCCGTCGTGATAACATCCTGATACGGCGGCTTAACACAACTGGCAATCAGTGAGAAATCGCCCGGCCATGCCGGATCAGCCATATCCGCTGCACGATAGACATCGAAGCAACATGCAATCGTGCCGTCCCAATTGAGCTCGACATTTCCGGTACCATCTTCGAGAACCGTCAAGTCACTCGGATTGACAATACCGCACTCAACCGCGCGAAGCAATAAATCGCTGTGAGGATCTGTATCCGTGAAATGCGACGTGTCGATGCTCCACGAACCGCTGCCGGGAGTCTCGTCCGGATAGAAGATATACGTGCGATAATCGGGATACGATGTCCCACTCGGCCCATCCGAATCAAATGCAAAACCTTCCATCGCTGCATATTCGGAGTTGTCCAGATTTCGCATGGAAATGTAGAAGTCGCCGTCGGTGATTTCAATACACGGGCAGAACTTCACATAGTACCAGCTATTGAAGCTTGTGTCATCGCAAGCATCCGTACCAAGGTTCCAGCACATACCGGTTTCATCCGGACCATAGAGCAATGTGCCGGGCAGGTTGTCGGCGCCATTGTCATCATACACTTCGAAAACCATATCCTGATGGATGTCATCCGGCCAGTCGTTCGGAGCCTTGAAGTGCGCACCGCCGAGATAATACGGATATGAAGGCGGCGTGAAGCGAACGGCATAGCGTGTCCACCATGCATACATGAGTGTGACGTAGAAATCCGCACCATCGTCATAGGCGATTTCGGACGGCGCGTTCATGATGTCAACATGGTAATACTCCGTCGGAGCCGTCACCGGCAGGTAGGTCGTTAGACCCGAACCAGCCGGATCACTTGCCGCGAAATAGTAGTCGTAGCGGCAACAGCTTGTCAAATCCGCAATCGTAGCTTCGTACAGATTATTGTACTCGCATCCAATAACAGCGGCCATCGCCGTTGAACTCCAAACGATATCCTGTTCTCCCTTGTAATAAAGTAAAATGGTTATCGCATCAGCGTTGGGATCCGACACCTGTGCCGTGACGTGAACAAAGTCATCCGTGACATCGGTGTGATGTTCATGTGTAATCACCGGCGGAAGCTGCGGCAAGCTGTCGATTCGGATATCATCGATAAGCCAATCATCCGCATAAGCGCCTGTGTACAGGAACGCGATTCCGACACTGTCCGTGACACAATCGTTAATGAAATGAGGACCTTCATCCACCCATTCACCTGCGGTTGTTGGCGGAATCTCATCGATAAAATAGAAATAGGAACAATCCGGAGACGTCCAATAGAAACCATTGAAACTGTAATCGCCCGGCCACTGACATTTCTGCATCCAGGAGACCTTGACTCCGGTATTGTCCGGATTTCTAAGTGGAGATGATGATATCCAATCAATCACGAAGCTGTCTGCATCCGTGTACTGGTGTCCCGCCATATTGCCTTGAGTGGAATAACCGCCAGTATAAATGAACCATTCATTATCATCCAGTGAGGAATCACGCTGCACACCCCATGCTCCGCAAACCGGGTCCCAAGCCGTCCCTTCATAGAAGTTCTCGAGCCAGTGCCCATTATAGCCGATACCCGATAAGTCAACTGCGTACACGGTCGCCGTTGGATTTTCACCGGTGTGAGTGATGTCCAGCGTACCCGTGCGATCCCCTTCGGTCGTGGTTTGGAAAGTGACATCGAGGGTTGTCGATCCACTCGGTCCAAGGACATACGGCAGCGTTGGTCCGTTATCCCAGTAGAAATCAGGATTGGTCGATGTGATGGCTGTGATCGTGTCGTTTTCACCCCCGATATTCGTGAGGACAACACTCTCCTGCTTAATGGATTCTGCACCGGAACCCGCCCACGGAATGGATGCATGACCGAAGAAAATATTATCCGGAGTGACGCGAAGCGTCGGCCCGGCTGATGGACCATGTGCCGTACCTTTGGCGCGAATCATGACATTACTGGGACTACCAGTCCACGCATCCCATTCCTCCATCCATGATCCCCAATTGAAATAGTTCATGCAACAGGGAGCCGGTGCGCCGTCGTCCCAAGAATATGAGGGAGTACTTTGTCCACTCGTTTTAATCTGAATCGCCATAATGAATTCGCCTGCGGTTTCGACACCAATTGTGGGATTAACCGCGTAAGTGAACCAGTAGTAACCCTCTGCGCCCGGGTAGTATTCCCGATATTGAGGTGAGGAGTACAACTCAGTGCCTGGCCCATTGGTGCAAGTGCCGCCGCCTCCGCAGTTCGTATAGGC
>CAZADO010000313.1:0-3468 GCA_964483885.1 uncultured Alphaproteobacteria bacterium
GGAACGGATCGTGCTCAAAAAACAGAATCCATCCTTCGTCGTGCGCTTTCGGCAGTAACCGCTTTTTCTCGTCGAGCGTCACCAGCGGAGCTAAATCATAAGCCATAATATACGGCAGAGGAATATGACTTGCCGTAGGAATCAAATCCGCACAGTAGAGAAGTGTATGCGCACTATCCGAAATCTTAACAAGTTGCTGTCCCGGTGTGTGTCCGTCAACAATCCGTGTTTCGATGCCCGGCCATAACACAGTCGAGCCGTCGAGAAATTCAAGGCGACTGACCGATTTCATAGGCTCGAAATTCTCAGGGAAATAGCTTGCGCGATCTCGTTCATTACGTTTCAAAGCATGTTCGTATTGACGTTTCTGCACATAATAGCGCGCGTTCGGAAACGTCGGCACGACATCATTACCTTCACGGATTGTGCTTCCTCCGCAATGATCGAAGTGAAGGTGCGTCAGGATAACATCGGTGATATCCTGTGACGTCAGCCCGAGTTTCGCAAGTGATTGTTCAAGTGTCGACTGCGAATGCTCTATATGATACATCCGGGCTAATTTATCATCGTACTTGTGACCGACTCCGTTATCAATAAGAATACGTCGTCCGTGTCCTTGAAGCAGCAGCGCTCGCATGGTCATCTGAATGCGGTTTTTATCGTCGGGCGGATTTGTTTTTTCCCACAGCACTCGCGGAATCACGCCAAACATAGCGCCGCCGTCGAGACGGAAATCGCCCGTGGCAATGGGAGATAGCGTATAGTCACTGATTTTCATAGGTCTCTACTTCGTATGCAAAGAAGCATCGGCTCTATCCGATGCCTTTAAAAGATGTTGCTGTGAAACCGCGCCGTTATTCCGGTAAGTGTTCCGCCATCAATTCGGCAATGTCTTTGACGGCGATGGTTTCCTTTTCTAAATCTCTCAGCCCGTCTCGCAGCATAAGCTGGCAGAAGGGACAAGCGGTTCCAATCGTCGAAGCTCCGGTACCCAAGAGTTCTTTGACACGATTGTGGTTGATGCGTTCTCCGGCGGTTTCTTCAGTGAAGAGCAGCCCGCCTCCGGCACCACAACAGAAGGAACGCTCCCGGTTGCGGTCAGGTTCCCGAAGGACAGCGCCTGTCTGTGCTATCAACTGACGGGGATACTCTGTAGCCTCGCCGCCGATATACCGGCTGATGTAGCAGGCATCATGGCAAGCGATTTCTTGATCGTTGCCTTTGGAGAGGTTGATTTGACCTTCCTTCACAAGACGATTGAAGTATTCAGAATGGTGAATAATCGGGATGTCCGGATTCAGTCCTATATCTCGATATTCCTGCAAGGTGCGCATACAGTGAGGGCAAGTCGTCAGGATAAGTTTGGGAGCGGCGTTGTTTAGGATTTCGATATTGTGTTCCGCCAGCATTTGGAACACAAGTTCGTTGCCTGCACGCCGTGCCGCATCACCCGTGCATTTTTCGTTCTTTAGAATGCCCCAGCGAATACCCGCGGTGGTTAAGATTTTCGAGACCGCTAAAGCAACCTTCTGATAGCTGAAGTCATAGCGACCCATGCATCCCATCCAGTAGAGGACATCATGTTCCTTGAAGATGGGGAAGGAATTTTCTTCAATGAAATCATCCGCCTGAGCGCGCGGATATTTCCACGGATTATCGGACTTTTCGAGATTATCGAAGAGAGGCCGCAGAGTTGACGGGAATTCAGCGGCGGCAACTTTGCCCCGACGTGTTTCGATAATCGGAATAACCTGATCAATTCCCACCGGGCACTGGAATGTGCAAGCGCCGCAGGTGGTGCACTGCCAGATGATTTCTTCGTCAATTACTTGCCCGATAATTATATCATCCGGATTTTTTAATAGTCCAGCGCGCAGGTCGAGCATGAGCTGTTTCGGACTCAACGCTTTCCCGGTCTGACTGGCCGGGCACTGATCAAAGCAGCGGCCGCACTCTACGCATGTGAAAGCTCCCAAGGTGGTATGCGCGCTGAAATCGGAAAGTTTCTCCGCTCCGAATTCGTCGTTTTCGAAATCGAGCGGGCGAATTCTTGCTAATTCGAAATCCTTCAGGAAAGTCGTAAACGGCGAAAGCACAAGATGAAGATGCTTGCTGTGTGGAATCAACACGATGAACGCAAGAATCGTCAAGGAATGAATCCACCACACGGTATGTTCGCACGCCGCTGAAGGCAGCAACTCGAAATAGTCGAGCAGATACGTGACCATCAGCGTTTCGATAAAGAGAGCCACCAGCGCGGATGTCCACGAAAGCTTTTCTCCGAGGGTTTTCGGACGCAAAACAAAGCGTCGAATAGCGAGACCTGTGATTCCCAGAATGACCAGAATCGCAAAAAGCGCGACGATGCCACCGTAGATTCGATGAAACGCGCCTTCTCCGAGCGGGTGCCAACCATAGCCGCTCGCGAAGTGATGGATGGTTTCCAGCATGAAGAGAAGGAAACCCCAGTAAACGAGAGCATGCAGGAAACCAGGACCCGGTCGTCCCGTTATAATTCTCTGCTGAAAGAGAACGTTTTTCAGGAAGCGAACGATGCGCTCACCGAGTCGATCCAGATGAAAACCACCCTTGGCCTTTGCAACCAATCGGAGCCGTTTCCAAACCGGCTGTACGAATAAACCAAGAGAGACAAGAATTAGAAGTGTAAGAAGAAGTTGCTCTATCATTTCACAGGGTCGTTATTAAAAATCCATTGCCAGATGCAAGAGGGTGCGGACACCGGCTCCCGACGCGACTTTCGGTGGTAGAATACTGGACGCTTTCACGTCCATCGCTGTTCCGGCGATATCCAAATGCGCCCACGCGGTTTTTCCGGTGAATTCCTGCAGGAAAGCGGCGGCTGTGCTCGCGCCACCCCAGCGACCGGCAACGTTTTTAATGTCGGCGATGTCACTCTGGATATCATCGGTGTATTCTTTAAAGAGCGGAAGATGCCAGAGCCGCTCACCCGCGCGTTCCCCGTTTCGCTCGACAACTTTCCGGAAGCTTTCGCGATTCGAAAAAAGTCCTGTCGCATGATGTCCCAACGCTATGACACAAGCTCCCGTCAGAGTTGCCAAGTCAACGATAGCCGAGGGATTATAGGTCTTGACGGCGTACACCAATGCATCGGCGAGTACTAAACGTCCTTCCGCGTCGGTATTCAGAACTTCGATGGTCTTGCCGTTGGAAGCGGTGAGAATATCTCCGGGTTTATAAGCGGTAGCGCTTGGCATATTTTCGACAGCGCCAATGATGCCGATAACGTTGCATTGAGGTTTGAGCTGTGGAATCCCGCTCATCGCACCCAAAACAGCCGCCGCTCCGCACATATCCATCTTCATCTCATCCATTTTCTCGCCGGGCTTGATGGAGATGCCACCGCTGTCGAATGTCACGCCTTTCCCCACAAAAGCCAGTGTCTTCCGAGCGCGCGGAGTTTTGTATTCCATCACAATCAGCTTCGGA
>CAZADO010000314.1:0-7890 GCA_964483885.1 uncultured Alphaproteobacteria bacterium
ACAGACAGCTTGAATTGTGGACCATTTTATTCCAAAGCAAGCGTGGCGAAGGCCATGATTTTAGTATTAATGGCTCAATAAAAATCGTAGCCCATGCGAGAGATGGTTGGCGCTTTGTAATAGAAAAAGGATTGGAGACCAATGCAACAGCAAAGGTTTGGAGGCGCCCACGACCGACACCTGAAGAAATTGAAGTCGTGTTCACATTTCTTGTCATAATGAGTCAAACTGTCGCTTGGTCCAATTACCTACACTTTTTTCCGGAGAACTTCCAGTCAGCCACAGTTTCAGACGATCCTCAGTGTATAATAGAGCCTGAACTGAACGATATCGAGAAAGAAGAGATTAAAAGAAAAAACACGTACCTTTGGCAGTCACCACCGTATGCAAAGTATCCAGACATCTACATGCCTTCAAATGATGAAGATCTGATATTAAAAGTAAATTCTATGATATGGGAAAACTTTGGATTTCACCTTGCCACTATTACTCAAACAGCGAAAGTATTAAGGGAACGCATCTCTCCTAATTCTTTAATAACGATACATTCATTTGACTATCTAGCTAATTGGCTTGCAAAGGAGATAGGGACATGTGTACCCGAGATACATAGAATGCTGGAATTCATTCTGTTGTCTTCGGAAAGAGTAACTGCGCAGCCTCGGGATTTCACATCGAGAAGTCAGCAGAATCAAATGCTCAATTATTGTGGAGTCATCTTTTCTAACCTGTTAGACCGCGAAAGCATCTATGATTCGGAGTCGGCTTTCAATCCTATAATTGTTGCTGCCAAGAGGCACGTAATTATCTCTCCCGCGCTTGTCGGTGAATGGGTAGATGTTTTTCATTATCGGCTAGTGCATGGTAAAAGAACGGATCTTAAGCGCAACCGAAGATTGAGACAAGCATGTGGCAGCATTGAAGATCACTATCGACGCAGCATTTTTGAGGGCAAGTTACAAGAGCTAGTACATACGAGTGGAATCGCAGCAATTAAAGGTTTTAGTAAACTCGGAACTGGATCAGATGCACAATCTTTGCCATGTGGAGAGATTGATCTACTGGGATATTGGAAGGAAAAAGAAGCGATTCTCATTGTTGAAATGAAAGCCGCTGGTGGTATCACAAATCCCAAAACAATGAGACAATGCTTCAAAGATCATTTCGAACAAAAGCGCTATCATGCAAAGTTCTTAAAGAAGATTAAGTGGGTGAATGATAATCAACAAACTGTGAAGGACGCTATCGCTAAAAGTACTGGGGCTTCTGTGGACAAAGTGCAACACGTGAAACCGTATTTTGTCACTCTGCATCCTAGCGTAGCTAAGTTTTTTGTACACGAGTATCAAGTGATGACGTTTTATGAGTTCGTGGAACACTTGAACAAGGACAAAGCTTGGTGACCAAACAGTGTAAAACCCATCGCTTAACCGATTAATTTTTATTTGGTTACACATTTGCCCATTCTGTTTTTTCAATAATTTAATTTATTGTTTCTAATCAATGCCTCAATCTCATCAAAGAGCTTGGCGCAAGCTTTGCAGATATGATTGGTATTCTTGTTGAGACGGGAGGTGTCGATGGCTGCTGATTTTCAGCGCATTGTTATTGTGGGGCTTGGGGCGATTGGTGGAAGCTTGGGTTTAGCTTTGAAGCAGGCTCATTATGGAGCGCGCCTGATAGGCATCGACCGTGAAGAGATTCTGAATCAAGCGTCAAAAATGGGGATTGTTGATGAGGCTTATACGTCTTGGTCGGAAGGAATCGCGGGAGCTGATTATGTTATTATTGAAGCTTCCGACAAATCAGCGGAAGAGTTAGTTATCCAAATTGCCCGCGAACTGCCCGATGGCGTTGTCATCTCCGACATGATACCGGTAAGGCGAAACATTTGCGACACGACGGCATCTGAAGTTCGATGGGAGGTGGATGATCCGAAGCATCAGAAAGTCCAGCGTGAGATTTGTCATATCGGATTTCATCCTTTAATTCAGACGCCTGAAGGAGGCTTAAGCAGCGCTCATCCCGATTTGCTTAGCGGAGTTCCGATACTTCTGACGCCGACACGTCGCAAGGATGTGGATGCCTACGCGAAAGTCAAGCGTCTCGTCGAAGGAATTGGCGCTCACGCCTTCGGAATGACCCCGGAAGCCCATGACAAGCTTTTAGCCGAAAGCCGGGAACTCCCTTTGATTCTCATTATAGCCTATTTGCGACACTATATTCCTAAGGAGTTCCAGAAAAGGCCTTATTCAGAAGTATTAAATCCGAATTTAGTAAAATATTTTCAAGATTTTATAGATTTGGACGAGCACTGGTATCAAGAAGTGGATGCCAATCGGGAAAATCTGATTCCTGCTATCCGTTCTCTGGCAGAACAATTGACGTCAGTTGCTGAAGAATTGGAAAACGGCAAGGCGGAAGCTGCAGTTGAAGCCGGAAAACAACATGCTCAGCAGGTGCTCAACAAGCAAGGCCATCATATTTCAGTTCCGAGTCTTTGGGTTTCTCTTCCGGATGATTCCTCCTCTCTTTCCCAAATCGCAGAAGTCCTGTCACAAGCACACATTATCGTGGATGAAGTCAAAAAGGTGAAGAAAGACAAAGGCCAGAACGTCTGGATCGCCTTCGCGAAAGAAGAAGACGCCGGGCTTGCGTTAAAGCGGCTTAGGGCGTCGGGCTTTGTCGTCAAGGAATCGAACTAAAGGAAATTTCAGTGAGATCAGACAAGCCGGGTGATGACATTCTTTCCGATGCTCAAGCGCTGGTAGAGCCGCAGGTGGAAGAACTGTCTCAGGGTGAGTTTGAAAGCATTGCCATTATCGGCGTGGGGATGGTCGGCGGTTCCATCGGACTGGCGCTGCGCGACTTTGGCTTCCACGGGCAGAGAATCGGTCTGGACCGAAGACGTGTCTTGGATGAAGCGCTGGCTATTGGCGCTATTGATCAGGCCGTGGGTGATTTAGCGGAAGCAGTGCCGCGCGCAGACCTCGTGATTCTTGCGACGCCGGTTTTGGAAACGAAAAAGCTCCTGTCCACCGTTCTTCGAACCGCACGTCCGGGTACGGTAGTCACCGATACCGCCGGAACCAAAGCGGAAATCTGCGCTCTGGCTGCGGAAACGAAAGACGCGCGTGGACTTTTTATTGGCGGCCATCCATTGACGGGCACATCCCGTCGGAGCATTGCGAATGCGCGGGCTGAACTTTTTACGAATGCGCATTATATTTTAACGCCCACCGAAAAAACCGCTGAGGATCCGCTGGAATCTTTGAAATGGTGGATTCGGCAGCTCGGGGGTATTCCGCTGGTGCTTAAACCGGCGGAGCATGACCGATTGATGGCGGCTATTCAGCATCTTCCGTTAATGCTGGCTCTAGCCCTTGCCGATGGAACCGGCGATATGGCTCATGCGTTTCCTCTTCTGTGTAAACTGGCGCAGGGTGATGTCCGCGAAATGACTCGGTTGTCGGATGCTTCCTATGAAACTTGGGAGGGAATTTTACAAACCAACCGGGAAGAGATTCTGAAAGTCAGCGCGCAATTTCGCAAGACACTTAAAAATTGCGAAGCACAGCTTAAACGGGGCGACATGACAGCGGGTTTTCAAGCGGCGCATGCTTTTCGTCGGCAGCTTCTGCGCAACCACGCCGGTCTCTGGGACGCTCGCTGCGAACTCATCATCACCGCTCCTGACAGGCCGGGAATCTTCGCTCGAATCACCAGCCTTTTGGCAGATCGAGAAATCAGTATCCGCGACCTTCGGGTGGTCTATATGCAGGAAGCCACAGGCGGAACGCTCAGCCTGTTGGTTGCTTCACCGGCGGAAGCGGCGCTGGCGCTGGATTTACTTAAAAATGAAGGATTTGATGTCCGTCTCCGGGACTAAGACCAATCACCCGCGGAAACGATTATTTTTATCACTTATAAAGTGCACTTTTAGAAGACGTTTGCACTTGCAAAGACTCAAATTCTTTGTTATATTTGAAAATTAAGTCTGTTTGCCTTTTCGTCGGCTTTTTCGCGAAGCTGGCGGGATAACTTTACGGTCATCACATCCTGATGGATACGGATTATGATGACACGCTTGCGACATCTGGAGAAACGAAAACGCGCGTAGGTTTTCTGCAAACATCGCCTGTATTTGGGGCGCTTGAAAAAAATATTCGGCAGATAGAAGATTTGCTTGACGGACAGCGTGCGGAGCTGTGGGTTCTGCCGGAGTTTGCGCTGACAGGCTATGATTTTATTGATGTCGCAGAAGCTCGCCGGTATGCTGAAGAAGCGCCGGGAGGGAAAAGCACCACGTGGCTCCAGTCGCTGGCAGAAAAACATCGCGCGGTATTCGTGATGGGACTGCCGGAAATTTCCAGCGGTCGGCTTTTCAACACAGCCGTCGCCGTTGGACCTAAAGGCTTCATCGGGCGCTATCGGAAACTGCATCTGTTCGACCGTGAAAAGGAGCTGTTTGAACCGGGGGATGAATGGCTGCAGGTTTTTGATGTCGGTGGTGTCAAAATCGGCATGATGATTTGCTTCGACTGGATTTTTCCGGAAACCGCACGCACACTGACCCTGCGCGGAGCTCAAATCATCTGCCATCCGTCAAACCTTTTGCTTTCTTATTGCCAGCAGGCGATGTTTGCGCGCTCGGTCGAGAACGGTGTCTTTAGCATTACAGCCAATCGCATCGGAACCGAGACACATGCCGGACGAAGCCTTGTTTTCACCGGCGGAAGTCAGATTCTAACACCTCAAGGTGAAACACTCGCTCGCGCCGGAACCGATACGGTTGAAGCGCACGTCGCCGATATCAATCCGGAAGCGGCGCTGTATAAAGATATCACACCCCATAATCACCTGCTGCGCGACAGGCGCACGGCGTTTTATGGATTGGAATAAAACGTACAATTAAAAGAGAGAATTCTTCACTCGCACATTTTCGAAGTAAGAATTCGAAATCATTCTCTCGTTTTCTCTAATGTATCGTTTGTGAGGCTACGTCATCTTGCTTCCCCCTCCAAAAGAGACATTATCGGACAGAGAGCAATCAAAAAAGGAGCATGGAATGCAAGGCAGTAAACTGTATGTGGGAAACCTCACCTACTCCGTCACGAACGAGCAGTTGGAGGAATTGTTTTCCAATCACGGCAGCGTGAAGGAAGCCACGGTTATCGAAGGTAAGGGATTCGGTTTTGTTGAAATGTCCAGCGCCGCGGAAGCGGAAGCCGCCAAGGAAGCTTTGGACGGAACCGATTTCGGAGGACGCACGATGAGAGTGGACGAAGCCCGTCCGCCCAAAGAGCGTCGCCCGAGAAGAGGCCCTCGCTATTAGATAGCAAACAAAGAGCGCCGCCGTTTGGGTTATCCGAGAGCACAGATGCTGTCGGACAGTATGTTTTTTCTCTTTTTTTTCGGATACGACAGGACAATTTCTATCTTGAGGGTTGTTCATGAAAGTAAAAGACCTTTTGCGTGATAAAGGGAATGTTGTTCTTACGATAGCCCCGGAGAAATCCTTATCGGATGCTGTCGCGCTTCTGAATAAGCACAAAGTCGGAGCTTTGGTTGTCGCAAATGACAGTAATGCGATTCTGGGCATCCTGACCGAACGCGATATTCTGCATTGCGTCGAAAAGAAAGCCGCTGTTCTGGGACAGATACCCGTCAGTGAAGAAATGACGAAAGATTTACTGATTGCGGTTCCGGATGACGATGTGGATTATATCATGAATATCATGACTGAAAATCACATCCGCCATGTACCGGTTGTTCTCGAAGGACGGCTGGCGGGATTGATTTCCATCGGTGATGTTTTGAAAATTCGGATGGAGCATTGCGAATTCGAAGCCCGTCATCTTCACGATTATATCACCGGAAAATATCCGGGCTAAGGGATATACTGGTCATCAGAAGTTGCCGCTTTTAAATTTTTAAATCCCATTCGCGGTTGTATCGCGGATGGGGATTGCTTTGTGTTGAAATGGATTTGAAGATGAGCTGACTTAACAAGTCGGCTTCTTACATTTAAAGGACGAATCGAGATATGGCAGAGGAATTGGCGCCAGCGTATCGCGCTCTTTTCGATAAGGCGGGTCCGGTATTGCGCTATCGCATTCTGCGCGATTTAGCTCATCAGGATGATACGTATATCGACGCGCTTCTATTGCGGCAGCAAATCGGAAAGCTGCCGCAGGTGCAAGCGATTTTGTCCCTGCAACAACAAGTTGGTTCTTGGGGGAATATTGATGACACGGAAGACTCTATTCTCAGGCTTTGCGAATTCGGTTTGGGTGATGGTGAAGCTATTCGGAAGTGCGGCGAGGAGTATCTTCTGCAGCACCTGTCTGATAAAAATTTTCGAGATCGATACTTGCGTCTTTTAGTGCGTACCGGTTTTTCAGCGGTGCCGGAAGTCCATCAAGCCATGCTGAACGTGTTGAGTGATTGGAACGATTTCCTGAAGTGGGTAGAATCAAATAAGCGAATAGAAGAGTTTGAAGTTGATAAGGGGATTGGTTTGCCGACGTGGGATGCTTAT
The DNA here is from genome assembly GCA_964483885.1 of uncultured Alphaproteobacteria bacterium. Lineage (GTDB taxonomy): Bacteria > Electryoneota > RPQS01 > RPQS01 > DYHQ01 > JAUXGA01. The sequence goes on from CAZADO010000314.1 coordinate 6,542, forward strand.
GATGCGATTTGTTTTCATCGGTGGCCTGACAAGGAGGGTGAGAAAGTTGTCGATGCGGTCACGCGTCTTTTTGTCTGGGCGCAGGAAAATGATTGGCCGGAGACGCTTCTGAAGGGAGAACACGCTGAGCGGCGGCTCTTTGTGGTTCGCAATAAGGAAGCATATTTAGCCCAGCCGGAGAGAATGCTCTATGAGCTTGAGCTGTCGGCTCGTCTCGGGGTGACAGATCGCATCGCCGCGACACGTTGGATGTTAGAGGAGCTGGAAGCACATCAAGATGCCGACGGCTTCTTTCGATTCAATTCCCCGTCGGTTTCTTCATTGCCTTGGTATTTCCCGATTGAAGAACCGGACACTTCGAATCATCACACCACGGATTGGACGTTTCGGGGCATGCTGATTTTTGGAGCGCTTGAGTTCGATGTGTGATGTGATATGGATAATAGTTCGAATGCAAGTGAAACCTTGCACAAGAAAAGAGGGTATCCTGATGGGATACCCTCTTTGAATACATTCAAAAAATGATATAAACGAAGTTGGCCGTTAGCCTACGTTCTGAGTGCTGCGACGTCCTCTGCGCTCCGGGCGACTGGGTTCGGTTTCAATATCCTGGAACTTCATCTTTTTCTCCACCCATTCCTGAAGGGCTTCCTGGGTAAATTTTATCTGCCCTCCCAATCTGAAATGTGGAATTCCCCATCGTTTATATCCATTTCGCAAAGCCGCCGGCGTTTTTCCAAGGAACTTGGCCGCATCGTCGATATTTAGAATAGTCATAAGGCATCACCCTTTCTCAACAAAGTTTTCGTTATTTCGTAGTTAGTTACAACTGTGTTCCGTTCGTCGTAAGGTTCAAGTATTTTAACATCAGTTATCTGAAAAAGTTCCCGTCATGCATATAAGCGTAATTTCTTTATAAACAAGCTTTAAATGTAAACTAAGTTGCCGCTTTATGCGTACTTGAGTTGTTTCCATGAAAAGTAACGGTTTTTTGGGATAGATTCATGTTTCAGAGACATTTTATACTTATATTACTGATTGTTATTATGTTATGACTGGAATAGAGCAGATTCGATTTTTAAAAAGCCCCCAGCCCTTTATTAGGGCTGGGGGCTTTTGCAAAGTCTCAATAAAGAGTTTACCTGACGAGCAACATCTTCTTCGTTGCCGTGAAATCACCCATCGTGACGGTGTAAAAATAGAGACCGGAGGTCAAACCAGAAGCATCAAACGTCACCGCATAACGGCCTGTCGTCGCTTCCCGATTCACCAGCGTCGCTACTTCCTGACCCATCACATTGTAAACCTTCAACGTCACATGCGTCAAATCAAGAACGTCATAGACAATC
>CAZADO010000315.1:0-5514 GCA_964483885.1 uncultured Alphaproteobacteria bacterium
TTCCACTGGGAACATCGAGGTCGGCGCTCATATACGTCCATGAATTATCACCGGTGAGAACATCTCCGATGGTCGGCCGCCCCAGTTCAATTCCGCCGCCGCGCTGAGTCCAATATTGTATTTCGATCATTGCGTCACCCGCATTCTGCGTCATTATCCACCCAACGAAACTCCATTCGAGTTCATCGTCTATCTGTTTCCGGTGGTGCAGGTTTGATTCATAATCCCACGGAGAACTGGATTCATTTTGGATGCGAACGGAGCGAGCTCCGCTGTGATAGTAATCTTCATTATAGGTTTCATGGTCGTTGCTCAAATTCCATTCGCTGGAGCCTTCATCTTCCATATTTCCGAACCACAGCATGTCGCGTCCGACGCGCACTTCGGCTCCTCCGGGAGAGATTATTTCAACAGATACCGGATAACCATCGCCCTGCATCTTGTGTGCATCGGAAATCCACCAGCCGTCATCATCAGCAAGCGTCAGCGTATCTGTCCATTCGTTGCCGGTGCGAGTAACGAGCGTTGTATCCCAGATAATTCTCGCACTGTCTTCGCCTGGCTGGCGTACCAGCCACGTATCCAATCGGCGAGACATCTCAGATTCGTAATCGAGAATCGCGCGCCCTAAACCGCCGGTTGCATGTTGCGGAATCCAACTGTCGATATAGACAGGATGAACAATCGCTTCATCAATACCATTTTCAGCGGAGAAATGCGTGTGCAAAATTAGCGAAGGAAAACACTCGGCATAGCTCAAATCAAAAACGAAATTTCCCATGCTGTGTGCGATGAGTTTGCCTTGATAGACTTCGAATCCCTGAATGACATGTGGATGATGCGTCACGACGAGATCGGCGCCGTTTTCAATCGCGTATTGACGCAGTAAACGTTCGGTCGTGTCGGGAACGACATCGAAGATAATCACTTCCGGATCCCAAGCGGGTAAACCCGTCTGCATCAGAATCTGCGGCTGCGTTTTGTATTCACTTCCCGAATGAACATTGAGTACCGTGAAATCGGCAAGTTCCGTCGCTTCGGGAATTGTAGCTTCAATCGCGCTGCGATTCCACATCGCAAATCCGGCGCGAGAACGCCCCGCATCAAGAAACGGCTGATAATTATTGTAGGAGCCGGTGCGGTCGCTGAAGCACAACATCGCAATAGAAATTCCATCGCAAGAAAGAAATCGCGTGCGCCGCGCTAATAAATCATTCATCCCTGCGCCTGTGTAAGCGACGCCGGCTGTATCGAGGACATATATCGTTTCTTGAAGTCCGTCTGTCATGTAATCCAGAATATGATTGTTCGCTATAGAAACGAAATCGTATCCGCCATATTTTATTCCGGCAACCATCTCAGGATTAGCTTTGAAGCAAATACCTTTCGTCGGATGTTGAGTCGTCGCGGTCGTCAAAGGCGATTCCATGTTGCAGCTTGCGAGTTCCAAAGGCTCGGTCAGGTGGCGCGTCGGATCGAAAATCGGTTCGACATCCCAACCGTTAAGACCTCTCCCTAAAGTAATATCACCAACAAACGCATACCAGAAATCACCGGTTTGTCCCACCGGTGGATCTTCGACGGTTTCAGTGCACCAGTCAACATTATCCGTATCATCAGTCACGGTAAGTGTGACGGAGTAGCTTGAATGTTCCCGGTAAATATGTTGAGGATGCTGCTGTGTGGATGATTGTCCGTCGCCGAAATCCCATACATGTTCCAATACCGGACTATCGGCATCATACGCGGTGGAATAAAACTGCACGCGAACGCTGCCCGCGGGAGCGCCGGAAAGAAACGACCAATTGAAATCCGCTTCAGGTGAATAAGGTAACGCTCCGGTGACATCCCGGATTTCATCATAGAGAACGACTCCCGAAGGACTGGTGTTATCATTATCATTGACATAATGCACTTCACGAATTCGCGGCAGGTATCCGAACCGCCCCTGCCAGTCTTCGCCGACAGGCAGGTAAATCGGAATCCATGTATCTTCTTCGAACCATCCTTCATAGACCGGAATCCAATTCTGCGATTCCGGCATTTCACTTCCCCAAATCGTGTAGCGCATGAAATTCAGGGAATCGGCGAAACCAATCGCATGAACTTCGCCGAGTCGTTCAAGTTTCATCGCAATCTGCCAGACGGTATTGAATTCGAGAGCGATGGGATCAATCTCTTCTTTTTTCCATGTATCGCCATAGAGACGGAGCGCGTAATCTGAACCATTATAGGTATCCCAATCAATGACCTCCCAATCCGAAGGGTCATCATCTTGGTCGGGAATGCTCTGAAGGATTACGCTTCCTGTTTCAAAATCTTCAATAATAATAATCGAGTCCGGGGGAGGTTGTTCGAAGATTGGGAGAACTTGATAGAACGAGTTGCCTGACATAAGGAGAACACCCGTATCTTCCCAAAAAGAATCCGCCGTCACTGCTAATGTTTCCGCAGAAATCATCATCGGCGATGTACTGCGCAGTATAGCCCAATTCGGAACGTCAGGGAAAGTGTTCCAGTCCAATCGGATATTTCCCGAATCGACAGTAATCGTTAAAGCAATCGTTGAATCCTCATCCAGATGACGTGCAGGCAAGGCTCTGCTGTGCGGTCGCCGGATGGGGCGTTGCATATCCCGAGCAGAGGCTATCCCGAAACTTAACAGAAACAAGCACAAAGCAAATATAATACGCTTCATTATCATCAACTCCTTAATCGGCACAAACAACTTCCCATTTTAATATAAGCATGAGTACGCAAAGAATCAATGAAAAACTCGCTTACGGGAATTTTATAATCGCCGCGGCATGCGTCCCGCGTGCCCGGCAAAGGGTCACCATATCTTCCATTTATAAATTCGTGTTTTATGGGTCAGTGCAGATGACATTAAACCATCCGCGTGGTTTCGGTTTCCAACAGCTGAGAGAGAACATGACACGGCTTTTGCAAAACGATGTTGTGGCTATTGATTAGAATGATGGAAGGAGATTATCATGAAACGTATCTTGACACTTATCGCGCTTATGTTTACGGTCATTATAGTCGCTTCGGCATGTTATGCGGGACCGAGAGTTTATGTTGTAAGAAAACCGCCTCCGGGGAGAGTTGAGGCTATCGGTGTTGCGCCCAGTCACAATCATGTTTGGATTTCGGGACGTTGGGTCTGGAAAAGCGACGGGTATCATTGGCAGCAGGGATACTGGATGAAGCAACCCCGTGCAAACGCCATGTGGATACCCGGCCATTGGAAACACACCCAACGCGGCTACGTCTGGATGCCCGGCCACTGGCGTTAAATTCTGCAAGCAACGAGCACAAATAAATTCTTCTCCGAAAAAAAATCCGGCTTCCCGCCGGATTTTTTATTCACTAATTGCTCGCCGAAACAGCACTAGCCAACACGCTCCCGCGTGTTGGAAAGCTCCTGCGTCCCGAAATTTTGGTAGTGCCGCACGGCAGTGCGCTTTATCGCGGAGTCGTAGGGACAAGGCCTGCTTTGTCCGTTAGAGGCTAAGCAAGACACTACTGCATCGAAAGAACTGTTAATATTAAAGTAATATGGGATTTTCTATTCATATGGAGGAACAGCCTCAGAAGGTTGTTCCTTTTTTATACTTGACCTTCTCGAAAATCTTGCTATTATTACAGGATATAGAAAATTTTGCAGTGAGCCGTACATGATTCTCGAAGCAAATCCACAGAATCCTCAGGATCGTCACCTGCGCCTCGCAACCCAAGTATTAGAAGATGGTGGGCTGGTGGTTTACGCCACCGATACGATTTATGGTTTGGGATGCGACATCTATAATAAAAGGGGCATGGAGCGTATTCTGACCTTGAAAGGGCGCTCGAAATCTCATGCGCTTTCGTTCCTGTGCGCTGATCTCAGTGATATTGCGAAATACGCTCGTGTTTCGACACCCGTTTATAAATTAATGAGACGCTGCCTGCCGGGAGCGTACACGTTCATTTTGCCTGCGACACGTGAAGTTCCGAAATTACTCCTGACGCGCCAGAAAACTGTCGGAATTCGTGTTCCGGATCATCCGGTACCGCTCGCTTTGTTGCGTGAATTCGGACGCCCCATTACATCCACCAGCATTACAATGCCCGATGGCGAAATTTTGAACGATCCCGAAGAAATCGAAGATAAACTCGGGCATGCGATAGACCTCGTTTTGGATTCAGGTATTCTTATCAGCGAACCCTCGACCGTCGTCGATTTAACCGGCGAAGAACCTGAGATATTGCGCGTAGGAAAAGGCGATCCTTCTCTGATAATTTGAACACTCCGACACAACCACAAGAATCACCGCGAACACCCGGCTTCCAAAGGGAAGTTCGGCGACGCGCGAAACGCATTTTTTCCGTACCGACACGGGAGATGGGAGGGCGCGCGCTGATTTTCGGTCTCGCGCTTCTTGTGGTAGGTCTTGTGGGAAATCCGTGGAAACATACTTGGAAATCTATCGACGATGTGATTCAAAGTGCCGATGGTTTCGTCCTCTCACAGGGGAGATATCCCGAACACTACATGCTGGCGCGGGTGATTCGCCTCCATCCGGATGGGTTGTGGTCCGAGTACGCTGCTCCAGCAGCATTTGCGATGCGTCCCGCATTCACTCACCAGCTTCGTCTCTATCGGCGCGGGTGGGATGATTGGACGCTCGATATCAATCGCGATGGCCGGATTATACGGTTATTGCACAATATCAGAAAAGACACGCCGGGAGAACGGCTGCTTATCAATCAGGCGCGCGATAGCCTTCATCAGCAGATAGACAGCGTTCTATTTCTGCCTCGAAGCGAGCTTACTCTCGTAAAGGACACACTGATTCCCCGGCCGCAGCGCACCGATTATTTCGCCGAATTCCGATGGCCGGGCGTGCTTTCGAAACACCAGCGGCTTCAAGTGGGATTGTTCGGAAAACATCTGGGACTGCTCGATGTCGTGCAAGATACGCTGCAGATGGCTCCGAAAAATCTGCTTACAAATCAGGAAGATGAATCGTGGCGGCGATGGGGAGGAGTGCTGCTGATTTTTCTGGTGGCCGCGGCGGTTTTCATCCAATATAGAGGAAAATTTGCGTGGGGACCGGCTGCTTTTTTCAGCGGCGTGTTCTTCGTCTTCTTCCTGCTGGTTCATCTCCTCAGACTCCATTTCTATGAAATCACTATTCCCTCTGAATTGACGCCTCAAGACTTATTCTGGGAAAGTGCGAAGGGAGTGATCATCGCGGCAGTGCAGAGCGCATTCATTATTGGGCTTATTGTCGCGATTGGTGAAGTTTTAAGTCGCCGGCGGCAGGAGAAAGTGGCGACATTGACGCAACTGCCTCCCGGATTAGATCAATGGTCTCCGGTTTGGATTGCCGCAGCGAAAGCAGCCTTGCCGTGGGCGATTTTAATTTTGCTCGTAGAAGCTGGTTTCTCGCGTGTGGGAAAACCTGCGGGATTCATGAATATCGCCGCGCAGCAGATGGCGTATGTGTTAAGCTCGCCGGTTCCGTTGTT
>CAZADO010000316.1:0-3146 GCA_964483885.1 uncultured Alphaproteobacteria bacterium
GGGAAGACCGTTATCGTGATGGAGCTGATTAATAACATCGCCAAAGAACACGCCGGCATATCGGTTTTCGCGGGAGTCGGAGAACGTACGCGCGAAGGCAATGATTTGCTGCGGGAGATGATTGAATCGGGAGTTATGGATTATGGATCGAGTTTCAGTGTCGAAGATTTTAATTTGGAGAAAGTCGATAAGAATGCGCTGAAGAATTCGAAAGTCGCGATGGCGTTTGGGCAAATGAACGAGCCTCCCGGCTGCCGTTTACGCGTCGGTCTGACAGGCTTGACTTTGGCTGAGTATTTCCGCGATGTTGAAGGAAAAGATGTGCTGCTTTTCATTGACAACATCTTCCGATTTACGCAAGCCGGTTCGGAGGTCTCGGCGCTTTTAGGGCGGATGCCGTCAGCCGTAGGCTACCAGCCGACGTTGGCGACCGAGATGGGCGCGCTGCAGGAGCGGATTACATCGACGAAGCATGGTTCGATTACATCCGTGCAGGCGATTTATGTTCCCGCAGACGACCTGACCGACCCCGCGCCTGCGACAACGTTTGCGCATTTGGATGCGACGACGGTGTTATCGCGACAGATTGCGGAGCTGGGAATTTATCCGGCGGTGGACCCATTGGACTCGACCTCGCGAATCATGGATCCGAATGTGCTTTCGATAGAACATTATGGTACCGCCAAGCGCGTGCAGGAAATTTTGCAGCGCTATAAAGATTTGCAGGATATTATCGCGATTCTGGGAATGGATGAGTTGTCGGATGAAGACAAGCTCATCGTCGAACGCGCCCGAAAAATCCAGAAATTCCTTTCGCAGCCATTCCATGTGGCCGAAGCTTTCACGGGTCGTGCCGGTACGTATGTTAAAGTGCCCGATACCGTGCGCGCATTCAAGGGAATCTGTGAAGGTGAATATGATGAAATTCCCGAGCAGGCTTTTTATATGTGCGGCGGTATCGAAGAAGCGCTGGAGAACGCGAAGAAACTTGCGTAGTCAAATCCATGCCTAAAACCTACAAATTAGAGGTCATCAGCCCCGAAGGAAAAGTCTATGAGTCCGATGTGATTCACCTGATGGCTCCGGGGTTGGAAGGCGATTTCGGAATTTTAGCGGATCACGCGCCGATTATGGCGGCTCTGCGAGCAGGAAAACTCCATGTGGACCAGCCGGGCTCGTCATTTGATTTCGCGGTATCTGGCGGCTATCTGGAAGGGCACGATAACCGCGTTGTGTTGCTGGCGGAGTCGTGCGAACCGAAAGACGATATTGATGTGGAACGAGCGAAACTCGCTCGTGACCGAGCATTAAAGCGACTCAAAGAGGCGCCCAAAGGTACGGATTTCGACAAAGCGCGAGCAGCTTTGATGCGAGCTTTAAATCGGCTTCGCATCGCTGATTAGAACCTATCCCAAACATCTTTTAGGTAGAGGTGGATGTCTCCGCCGAGCCGGGTTCAGCACAGGATGTAATACTATCCGGTTGGTATAACGTGATAACCCGGCCGGAATTTAATCGAGCAGGAAGGAACAAAAATTGCAAAAGAATAGTTAAAAAGTTAGGCTTCCTTTATGGCTATTAATAACAAGTACTAACCCAAGGAGGAAAGAAGAAATGCCGGGAGGAAACAGAATGGGTCCTTATGGCGCAGGACCAAGAACAGGTCGAGGCGCAGGTTTTTGCGCTGGATATGAGGCGCCGGGCTATGCGAATCCAGCTTTTGGCCGCGGATATGGAATGGGAGGCGGGAGAGGACGAGGAGGCGGTCATGGCTGGCGTCATTGGTTTCATGCAACAGGTCTGCCAGGCTGGATGCGAGCAGGTGGAGGGGGTCAGGGACGTTATGCGGGATGGGAACCATCGTTTTCTCCGATGTCGCGCGAAGGAGAGCTTGAAGAACTCAAAGCGCAGGCGGCTTTTTTCAAAGAAAGCATCCAAGCTATCGAGAATCGTATTGGGGAACTCGAAACCTCCCGGAAAGAAGAGGGATAATCGCTTCGGGGGATTTTTGTTTTGGAGTGCACGGTTGCACCTGAAAATCGTTTAGAAATTATCAGGCCGGGGAACCGTCCGAAAGATGAATTGCTTTGCAGGTGATTCATTTCAAGGATTGAACCGGCTTTTCCTTTTCCGTCTATTATTAGCTGCTTAGACAATCCATCACCTATGAGTTCGAAACAATCCACAGTCAAGACACCGTTCCACCTTGCAATCGTCTTTGACAACAATCCTTCTGCATCGAATCTCGGAACATCGATGGGATTTGCATGCGTTATTACAGGATTCGAGAAGACGATTCTCTTTGACACCGGCAGTGATGGTCGTTTGTTGCTTGCCAATATGCAGACGCTTGGATACCGACCTGAAGATATTGACATCGTCTTTCTTTCGCACGACCATTGGGACCATACGAATGGATTGGAAGCTGTCCTTCAGCGAAATCCGAAAATCACGGTTTTCCTTCCGGCTGATTTTCCTTCGGATTTCAAGAACAGAATTCACCATGCGGGAGCCTCGGTTGAGGAGGTTACGCAGACGCAGCAGATTTGTCCGGGAGTCTGGTCAACGGGCGTACTCGGAGATGGTATCCATGAGCATTCTCTTGTATGTTCGAGTCCGCAGGGCGCTGTTGTGATTACCGGCTGTGCACATCCGGGTGTCGTGAAGATTATCGAAGTTGCAAAAAACATATATCCCGATGTATATTTAGTTATGGGCGGTTTTCACTTAGGAGGCGCCTCGCTTGATGAGTTGCGTTTAACGGGTGAGCATTTCCGTCGTTTGGGTGTGCGTCATATTGCTCCCTGCCATTGTTCGAGTCATGCGGCGCGCTCGCTGTTTAAGGAAATCTACGGTAAGGATGCCATGCTAATGGGTGTCGGCTCCGAAATAACGATTCCGCAAATCTAAGCTTTTCAGTCCATCTATAAGTAATCAAATATTCTCGCCGAGGCAGATCGCCTGATCTGCTCGGAATATAACAAATTTCGAAAGATTCAGTTAAGAGGTTTGTCTATGACGAATGAATCGAAACAAGTTTCATCAGGAGATGCCGGTTCGAATGCGCGTATCGCGATTCCGGTTGATGACAGAAAGCTCTGCGCTCATTTTGGTCATTGCTCTGTCTTTGCGTTCTTTGATGTGAA
>CAZADO010000317.1:0-5428 GCA_964483885.1 uncultured Alphaproteobacteria bacterium
GTGGAAGCGACGGACCCGACCGGGCCGGATGAATACGGCTATTATGCTTATGAAGATGCAGACGCTGGCTTCTCCGCGACACCGACGTATAATTGGCTCGAACTTGATCCGGCTTATGGCGGCACCAGCGACAATAGTTACCCGGTGAGCGATGAAGATATGTTCAACACGGCGCTTCCCGAGCCTTTCACCTACTACGGCGAAAGCTATGACCATATCTGGGTCTGTTCCAACGGCTGGCTTTCCTTTGGTTTCTCGCGTTTGCCGGAATTTCGCAATTGGCCGCTGCCCGCTCCAATTGGCGCACCGGCATTAGTATCACCGATGTGGGATGATTTGAACTGCTGGGACTCATGGATTGATCCGGACAGCACGTATGAAATCTTCACGCGCTACGATGCCGGAGATAATCGTTTCATCATCGAATGGAGTCGCTCCGCAAACCGCTACGGTCGTCAGACGCAAACCAATTACGAAGAAACGTTCGAAGTCGTTTTGGAATACGCTGCAGGTGGTGAAGACGGTTCGCTGCTCTTTCAATATCTTTCTGCCGAAAATGTCGACGCGAACAACAACTACTTCACCGTCGGCATCGAAGATTACGACCATCTGCGCGGCCTGAATTTGACGTATGGAAATACATATCCGCCATCTATGCACGAGGTCACCGCAGGACGCGCGATTCGTATCACAACCGAACCGCCCGATACGTTTACGGACGCTGATGAAACACCTGTATCGCTTCCGGATAAATTCGCGTTGCATGCTCCCTACCCGAATCCATTTAATCCGACGGCGAGTCTTAGCTTCGACCTACCGCGAGCCGCGAATGTCAAACTGCGAATCTATGATTTACTTGGCCGCGAAGTTGCCATGCTTATAAATGGCATGAAAAACGCCGGAACTCACTCCATACAATGGAACGCGAGTGATTTTTCCACGGGACTTTATTTTGCGCATTTCGAAGCCGATGAATTCGTCCAAACCCGCAAGCTGCTGCTTGTGAAATAGACTGACGATAATCGTAAATAATTGGGAAGCCGCATGGCGTTTTGCTGTGCGGCTTTTTCTTATAAAGAGAATCAAATCAAGAGGCATGAGACTAAGTATCTGTATCATTAGGGAGAGGAAAGCCCTCTAAAATTCTTATTCATTGTAAATATGAAAATTAGCCTATGGGCACCTTTCCTTCTTTACTGTATTTTTCTCTTGACATTACGTTCCTCGATGCCGAAATTACTATTGGGGAAAACTGCCATATCAGGACATAGAGAATTCGAATAGTGTGATTGAACTGTTTTTTTTCACCTCGTGTGAAGGAGAATCATCATGAAAATCACAAAATTGTTTTATCTTGGAGTGCCTGTGCTCGTTGGAGTCGGGATGCTTTTAGCTTCGCAGCCAAAGGAAAATCCGCGGACGAACCCAGGGAGAATCGACTTTGACGATGCGGCGAGTGGATGCAATGGTCGCCCTTTGCTACCAGATGAGCGCCAAGCCGTGCAAAACGCCATTGATAATATTAAGACACCCCCGCCGGACTCTCTTTCCGTCAAGGTTAACAACCGGGACACCACAATCGCGTGTAAGGATATTGCTGATACTCTACAAAAACAACTAGACCGACCGGGCGGTATTGAAACCGAAGAAGGCTCAAGAGCTGATAAAGCGCACGCTACGACAAAGTGTGATAACAAACCGTCTGCATCTGGGGATCAGATCAATATCAGTGAAAATGTCCTCGGAGTGGTCATGGCTAATCCCGCCAGAACGCGATACTTGGAGGGGATTCTCGTCCATGAATTCACCCATAAGATACAAGACAGTGCTACTCTTGCGAATGATCCGAGAAGCGAAAAAGAGGCCTGGTACGCTCAAATGATGTACTGGGATTCTGTCGAAATGGACACGGGTTGGCCGAGAGATCGGGCGTGGGAAGAGTGTCTTGAAATGTGGCGGCAATATGAAGAGCGAGAGACGGAGGAGAGTCGCCGCGTCCACTACATTGGTCCCGGACAAACTCACGAATACTATATCCATTTTGACACAACCGGCGGAGCGGCCAATGATACGCTGATAACCTACGAATTGGGCGAGTTGGTCTATAATAGCTTTCCCTTCGGCCCTACGCGAGTTTCCGACGCGATGATTTTCGAGGACTATTTCCTGCTTCCCCCGTCACATTCTCTGGCGCTCGTCTGCGGTGGTGAGGCTCCATTGTTCATGGGACGCCTCCTCACTCTCGATATGTATGAAGGTGAAGTGGTAACGCCCTTAGACACGTTCGATTTTCCGGGCAGGTTTCTCTATGCTATGACCAATAACTCGAATTATACATTTTACTACTTGCTGGATACCCTCAACCAAGAAATCTTCACCATGCAGGACATCGATGGAGACTCCATTCCGGATTTAATGGCGTCCGTTTACGCCAGCGCTTTTTGGCCCGGATTCGAACCGCTTTTAAATATGCGCGGCGTGGATGCCGGAATACATCCCGCTTATGGAGAAGGCTTATGCGTGAATCATTTTGACATTCACTTCGGAGATCTAACCAATCCTTATACCGATATTCTTTTCCTTCCCGACTATAACGCCGACAATATCGCTGACGAGTGTCTCTTGGTGCCGAGGTGTGAATTCCTCACCTTTACGCCCGTCATCCAAGTGCCGCTCCCTTGGATTGGCGAAAATACCGTCATGTTGCATGCCACATGGGATCATGACATCTCAGTCTTCTTGACGGATCCCCTTGGAGAAATTCTCTATGAAGAACTTGGGATGACTCACATGAGTGTTGGTGTGGATGCCGAATGCATGCTCATCCGGCCTCTCATGGCCGAAGAATATATGCTGGCACTGGACCTGCAAACAGGAACCAAATCGCAGGCTGTCGGAGTCATTGATCCGACTCCTCAGAACGTGACGATTAACGTTTTCGATCCCGGGACGATTTGGTTGAGATGGGAGGAAGTCTCCGGAGCGACTTCTTATAATATCTACGAATCGGACAATCCCATAGACTTCCCACTGGAACCGACCTATACTACCATCACAAATGACATCCCAATTCTGTCACCCATTGGCGAAAAGCTCTTCTACCGTGTGACAGCGGGACGATAAATAGTTTTGTAAGAAGAAATCACAGTGAACAAGGCCGGGAGAAATCTCCTCGGCCTTTTTTCTCATAAAAGAGCTATCACATTAAAAAAAGGCAGATTCCCGATCATTATCTTTTACTATTATAGCATTCTTTTGGAGGCATAAGACGATTCGTTTGTACCTTTTGACTGGGTGTTTTCTAATAGTCGCATTATTAATTATTTGTTAATAAATAAATTAACCTTTGCGTGAAATTCGGATGCAAAAAGTGTTTTTTTCTTGACATCGCTTGAATTATTGCCGAAATTAGTAGTGATTAAGCAGATGAATTGAGGATATAAAAGGTCTATTTGACTGAAATAGGGGGCAACGTAATCTTGTTGTACAAGGAGACATCTCATGAAAATCACGAAATGGATTTATTTTGGAGTACCCTTGATGATTGGGGTGGGGATGCTTTTAGCTTCGCAGCCCAAAGACAAACAATTGCCGCCTACACGACGAATCGACTTTGATTACGACTCCACTTGGAACGGAGTACCATTGACATCGGCGGAGAGCACAACCGTTGCTTCAGCGATTAACAACATCGCCACTCCCCCGCCGGACTCAATTTCTTACACCAATGCCGCCGGTAGCACCATCACGGTTTCGTGCTCCACACTCGCTGCGAATCTGAAAGCGCAGCTCGATAGCGGCGATATCGAGAGGGAAACGCAGAACGGCGCTGACGGAGGCGAGTACGGGGGCGAGATTAATGTCGCCGGAAGGCATCTGGCAAGAGCGGGTACCAGCGCTGCGGGAATGACCTTCCTCGAAGAGTTACTGATTCACGAGGAGACGCATAAGGGAGCGCATCAAGACGGGCAAACATCCGACGAAAATGAAGTGGAATCGTATGGCGCCGAACTTGCATACAAGGATTCCATCGGTCTGGACTCTGCATCAAACAGCGATTACAGAGACGCTTTGTCGCGGTTGAAAACCCATCAAGAAAACTACGATTTGGCGGAACTCCTAAAGCGGCTACGTGAGTTAATAGACGCTCTCGGCAAAACAACCTTCATCGATCACGGTGAAGGCCTCGATCCGGATTTTTTCAAATCGCACGCACTGACAGGGGGTGATTATGTATACGATCTTAGTCCATTCCTGAAGGCATCCGACATGATGATTCATGAGAATTACTTCATGCTCCCGCCTGAACACTGTCTGGCACTTATCTGCGGTGGTGATCCCATTGTGGGGCATGCGAGACTATTAGGCCTCGATATCTTTGACGGCATGGTGCAGCCTCCCGAGCCATATTTCCTGCAGGATTACGAATTCCCTATGTTTGACAACATGTTCTTCTATTCCATGGCCTATTCTGAAGACATGGATCGCTATTATTTCGTGGATACCTTGAACCATCAGGTTGTCACCATGGGAGACTATGATGGAGATCTGATTCCGGATATGGGAGATCTGACCACGTTTGCCAGCGCTTTCACACCGGGATTCGAGCAGTTGTTTGGCATGCGCAGTGTCGAACCAACCATGCATCGCTATCACGGTTACGGCTTAATCGTCAATTATGAAGATGCTCGTTATACCGATGCCATTGCTCCTTATGATGAGAGATTCTTTTTACAGGATATTAATGGCGACAACGTTGCCGACATGTGTATTCCTGCGATGCGGTTTGAATTCGTCACCTGCAAACCGCATATTGTCGATCCTCCTTGGGACGGCGAGATCTCTGTGCGGCTTTTGGCTTCTTGGGATCATCCAATTGAAGTGTGGTCAACAGACTCTCTGGGACAAGACTTCTATGAGTTACTCGGCATGATTCATATGGAAATGCCCCACATGGATTGCTGGATCGACCGGCCTCTGATGGCAGGGGAGTTTATTCTTGGTATTGATATGGAGAACGGAAGGAAGCTTAATCTCGCTACCAAAGTTATTGATCCCACTCCGCAAGATTTTGTAATTCATATGGATCCCGACGGCGCGATCAATGGTGTGTGGGAGAAAGTCAAGGGTGCAGATTACTATAATATATACGAATCAGATGATCCGTTTCTATTTCCTCCTATGCCGTCTTATACCACAACAGAGACGTTCATTCCTTTGCCGATACCGCCTGATGAGAAGCGCTTCTACCGCGTAACTGCAGCAAAAGAAGACGGACCGATGCGGTAATCAACGTAAAAATGACAATAATGAAAGGCCGAGGAGAGATAACTCCTCGGCCTTTTCTGTGTCAAAACTAAATCCGCAGGGGGAAAACTACTATTTATTCGTTTTTGCGACGAAGAACCAGTAATAGACATTCGCGACA
>CAZADO010000318.1:0-13528 GCA_964483885.1 uncultured Alphaproteobacteria bacterium
CAAATGTTGGGGCAGCATTTTGGAGGCAAAGTCGTCCCCGCTGAACAGCTTGTGCATGGCAAAGCGGCGCGAGTTTTTCATGATGGAAAAACAATTTTTCGCGGTGTGACAGATCCGGTCAATGCAGGACGCTATCATTCGTTGATATTGGAGCGAGAATCTTTACCCGACTGCTTCGAGGTGACGGCTCAGACCGAATCGGGTACAGTGATGGCGATTCGGCATCGCTCGCTGCCGATAGAGGGCGTGCAGTTTCATCCGGAATCGATTCTGACACCCGAAGGCCCGAAAATATTAGAGAATTTCTTGGCGATGGTAGGTAAATAGTGCCGCACGGCAGTGCGCTTTTATCGACTGTAAGAAGGAAAAAGAATATGCTGCGAGAAGCAATCGAAAAAATTTCTGATGGTGAAATTTTGACACGCGACGAAGCAAGGCAGGCTCTCGAATGCATCTTCGACGAGAAAGTGTCACCTGTGCAGACATCTGCGTTTCTTGTAGCGCTGAGGACGCGCGGCGAAAAAAGCGTGGAACTCGCGGGGATGCTCGATGCGATGAAAGCACGTATGAAGACGGTCGCGTGCACGGATCCGAAAGCGGTGGATGTTTGCGGAACCGGCGGTGACGGCAGCGGCAGTTTTAATATCTCTACTGCAGCGGGTTTGACAGCAGCGGCGGCAGGTGTGACGGTTGCCAAACACGGCAATCGCGCCGTGTCGAGTCGCTCCGGTAGCGCTGATTTATTGGCGGCATTAGGAATTTCTATTGATGCGCCGATTCCTGTTTTGGAAAGATGTCTAACAGAGCACAAATTTGCCTTTCTTTTTGCACCGATGCATCATGGAGCGATGAAAGCGGTTGCTCCGATTCGAAAAGAGCTGGGAATGCGTACCGTGTTTAATCTCTTGGGACCGTTGGCGAATCCCGCCGGAGTGAAACGGCAATTGGTAGGCGTGTTCGATTGGGATTGGGTTTATCCGGTCGTTGAAACGTTGAAAGCCGCCGGAGCCGAACGCGCGCTTGTGGTGCATAGCAGAGAAGGCTGGGATGAAATCAGCGCCGCGCAATCGACGAGTTTTATTGAATTGAAGAATGGCAAATTAATCGAAGATACGATTTTCCCGGAGACGCTGCCTTTTGCGGGAGAAAAAATAAATAATCCTATCGGCGATGATGCGGAAGAAAACGCGAAACGCTTGCAAGCACTCGCGATGAATGAAGAGACACATCTGCTTCCGTGGATCGCGGTGAACGCGGGAGCAGCGATTTATTTGGCGGATGAAGTTGCTTCGATTGCGGAAGGATGCGAGATAGCTATCAAGACGATTCGCGACGGAAAGCTCGCCGCGCTTCTTGATACACTCAGGAAACATCACCGAGCGTCATGAGCATTTTAGATGACATATTCGCGGCGAATCGCGTGCGATTGGAAGCACAGAAGCGTGAAGTTTCTCTCGAAGAATTAAGGCAGCGTTGCCGTGACCTTCCGCCAACGCGTGGTTTTGCAGAAGTGCTGAGGCAAACTGATCGATTGGCGTTCATAGCGGAAATAAAACCAAAGTCGCCCAGCGCGGGAATTTTGAAAGCGAATCTTTCAGTTGAAGACATCGCGAGAGATTATGAAGCAGCAGGTGCAGATGCACTTTCGATTTTGACTGAACCCGATTATTTCGGAGGCTCACTGGACAATTTAAGGAAATCGAAAAACGTTGTTCGACTTCCGCTTCTTCGCAAGGATTTTATTTTTGACGCATATCAGCTTTTTGAAGCGCGCATAGCGGGCGCGGACGCGATTCTGTTGATTGCAGCGATGCTATCACCCGAACAGGTCTCGGAGCTCTGTGCGTTGGCGCAAGAACTATCATTGGATGTTTTGCTTGAATTTCACAGCGCAGAAAAATTGAATCGGCTTCCTGCGAGGGAGACGGTGATTTGCGGCGTGAATCACCGGAACTTGCGAACGATGGAGATTGACTTATCTGTTTCCGCGCAATTGTTTTCATGCTTTCCAAATGGATTCGTCAGAGTTGCTGAGAGCGGAATCTCCACAGCTGAAGATTTAAAACGCATGCGAAAAGCTGGCGCGGATGCAGTGCTCGTGGGAACGCATTTGATGAAGGCGCAGGAGCCCGGCAAAGCTCTTCGGGAATTGGTGAGTGCGTCATGTGGATAAAATTCTGCGGCATGGTGCGGGAAGAAGATGTGGAGGCCGCACAGAGTCTGGGCGTGGATGCGGTGGGATTTATTTTCGTTCCTTCATCTCCGCGCGCAGTGAAACTTGATGATGTTGACTATCTCCGCGGGCAAATTTGCGATCATTGCAAAAGGATAGCCGTTTTTCAAAATCCTGAAATGAGTGAAGTCAGGGAAATTGCTGATGAACTTGAATTTAATTTTCTACAGTTTCATGGGGAAGAAACAGCCGAAGAAATCGAAATATTGCAGCATCCCTATATCAAAGCTTTTCGCATCGGGCTGAATTTCGAGGTGCAGAGATTTTTACCGTTCAAGAGTGCTCACGGTTGGCTGCTTGACAGCCCAAAAGACGGCTCGTTGGTATCAGAAGAGCTCGTGAAGCGTGCGATAGATTTACATCCACACGGGCGTGTGATTTTAGCAGGAGGGTTGACGGTCGAGAATTTGCATTCGCGCCTAACAGAGTGTCGCCCCTATGGCGTCGATGTGGCGCGGGGAATCGAGGAACAGCCGCGCATCAAAGATTTCAAGAAAATGAAGGAGTTCGTTCGTGTCTGTCGTAACTTTAAATAGTAAATCCAAGCGTCAACCGGATAAGCGTGGTCATTTTGGACCCTACGGAGGGCGTTATGTGCCTGAAACATTGATGAGTGCGCTTGACGATTTAGATAAAGCGTTTCGTGAAGCATGGCGCGACCGAACGTTTCGCCAAAGTCTTGCAAGGGAACTCGCTGACTTCGCTGGTCGGCCAACGCCACTCTACGCTGCGGAAAATTTATTAAAAGAGCTTGGCTATCCCGTTTTTCTTAAGCGCGAGGATTTGCTTCACACCGGCGCGCATAAAATCAACAATGCGCTGGGCCAGGCGCTGCTGGCTCAAAGACTTTCCAAGAAGCGCATCGTTGCTGAAACCGGCGCGGGGCAGCACGGCGTTGCTGTGGCGACGGTTTGCGCGCGTTTCGGACTCGAAGCGGTCGTCTATATGGGTGCAAAAGATATGGAACGGCAAGCTCCCAATGTCAGCCGGATGAAGCTGCTTGGAGCAGAAGTCATCCCGGTAAAAAGCGGGACGCAAACATTAAAAGACGCGACGAGTGAAGCGATACGCGATTGGGTGACAAATGTGCGGACAACGTTTTATCTTTTGGGCTCGGCGGTTGGGCCGCATCCATACCCGATGATGGTGCGGCAATTTCAGCGTGTTATCGGTGAGGAAACACGCCGCGAATTGCGCCGCCGAAAAATTCGCGCATCTGTGCTTGTGGCCTGTGTCGGCGGTGGAAGCAACGCGATTGGTTTCTTCTACCCGTTCCTCCGGGATGACGTGCGGCTCTATGGAGTGGAAGCCGCTGGCGAAGGAATCACTACCGAGCATCATGCGGCCACATTAACCGCCGGTAAACCGGGCGTGCTTCACGGAAGTTATTCGTATCTACTGCAGAATGATGACGGTCAAGTTTCGGAGGCGCACAGTGTTTCCGCCGGATTGGATTATCCGGGTGTCGGGCCGGAACATAGTTTCCTGCGCGATACAGGCAGAGTGAAGTATGTATCAGTGACCGATGAAGAAGCGTTGCAAGCCGCTCGCAAGCTTTGCAGGTACGAAGGAATTCTTCCCGCGTTGGAACCGGCTCACGCTCTGGCGTATTTGCGTTATCTGGATAAAAAAGAAATCGGAGATGGAGCGGTGGTGGTTTGTCTTTCCGGGCGTGGAGATAAAGATTTGCAAGCGTTTGTTGAAAAGTAGTTAGGGTCGGCTGCAAGCAGCCAACACCGCATCTTTTGTAATGAGGTTATTTCTTAAATGAATTTGCGAAAATTATTACGCGATAAAAAATCGAAACATGAAAAAGTTCTGTCGTGTTTTCTAACGGCGGGGTATCCTTCGCGTGAAGCGACGATATCTCTGATGAAAGCTATTGCACGAGGTGGAGCTGATTTGATTGAATTGGGCGTGCCCTTTTCGGATCCGTTGGCCGACGGACCAGTGATTCAAGAAAGCTCGATGCGAGCGCTGCGCGAAGGGACAACTCTTCCGTGGGTGCTGGATGTTGTGTCTGAACTCACAGCGGAGCTTACGACCCCCATTTTGCTGATGGGCTATTTGAATCCCATGCTTGCCTTTGGGGCGGAGAAGCTGCTGAATACTGCGAAAGAAAAAGGCGTGGCCGCTCTGATAATTCCTGATCTTCCGATTGATGAGGAGACGGAGTTGTGGAATCAGGCTGCTGAAATGGGTGTGCCGCTGGTTCCCTTTGTCAGTCCTACGACAGAGCGGCGGCGTTTGGCGATGATTGAACGAAAAGCGAAGGCGTTTGTTTATGCGGTGTCCATTACCGGCGTTACCGGCGCGCGGAAGAGTTTACCGACGGAAGTAGAGATGTATTTAAAGGAACTAAGACAGAATATAAAAGCACCGACACTTGTAGGCTTTGGCATCAGCAATTCTGATGAAGCGGCGCGTATGGCAGCTTACGCCGATGGTATTATCGTCGGCAGCGCTCTGCTTTCTCGGATTGATGAAAAGGTTGGGATTGATGAGAATTGTCAGCGCGTCGAACAATTTGTGTGCGAAATTAAGAAGGCGATAACATGTCTATCACCTACTGGCGAGAACAAATAGACGAAATCGACCGGACGCTGGTTTCACTGATTTCCGAGCGGGCGCGGTGTGCGCGGAAAATCGGGAGCCTGAAACGCGAGCAGCGACTGCCGATTGTGGATGCTGCGCGTGAAATCGAGATTCAAAAACGAATCGAGGCACTCAACAGCGGGCCGCTTTCGATGGACGCACTCTGGAGAATTTTCGAACGTATCATAGACGAAATGCGTCTTCTTCAAGAAGATGCGCACCAAGAAAATCAGGAACAAAATAAAGCGAGACAGCCATGATTATTATTATGAGGCGCGACGCCGAAAAGAACGACACGACCGATTTAATTTCCATGCTCGCCGAAAAAGGACTTTCGGTGCACCGCTCGACCGGCGAGAGTCGAACCGTTCTTGGCATCATTGGAGACATAAGGTCGCTGGATCGGCGGGAATTGGAAATGCTTCCGGGAGTGCATGAAGTGATTCCGGTTTCCAAGCCATACAAACTTGCCAGCCGCGAATTTCATCCGGAGGGAACGAAGGTTTCTATCGGGTCACTCACTATCGGTAATTCGGAGATCGCCGTTTTCGGCGGCCCTTGTGCAGTGGAATCCGAAGATATGATTCACAAAATCGCTCGAGAAATCCATGCGGTTGGCGGAGTTGGATTGCGCGGCGGTGCATTCAAACCGCGAACGTCGCCGTACAGTTTTGCGGGACTCGGCGAAGATGGATTGCGGTTTCTTTCGGAAGCCGCGCGCGAAAATAATCTCGTGTCGATTTCGGAGGTGATGGAGATTTCGCAAATCGATGTTGTCGCCAAGTATTGCGATATCCTGCAAATCGGGATGCGCAATATGTCGAACTTCAATTTGCTGCGCGCGCTTGGCACCTGTGGAAAACCGCTCATGCTCAAACGCGGCAATGCCGCGACCTACGAGGAATGGCTGATGGCGGCGGAATACCTGTTGGCCGGAGGGAATTTCGAAGTGATGCTTTGCGAGCGGGGAATTCGTACCTTCGAAAATTATACTCGCAACACAATGGATATTGCCGCGATTCCGATAGTGCAAAAACTCTCGCATTTGCCCATTTTCGCTGATCCGTCGCACGGCACGGGCCGGCGAGATAAAGTAACAGCGATGGCGCGGGCGGCGGTGGCGGCGGGCGCAAACGGATTGCTTGTCGAGGTACATCCTGAGCCTGACAAAGCGGTTTCCGATGGCCCGCAGAGTCTCACGATTGAACAGTTTGCCGCGATGATGCGAGAGCTGCGCATTATCGCATCCGCGATTGGAAAACGTTTGTCCGGAGAGGTTTGATATGCTCGTTATTATGAACCGCGAAGCGACCGAAGAACAGCTTCGCAATGTTATCGATGCCATAGAAGAAATGGGACTGAAGGCGCATCCGATTCCCGGCTCGATGCGCACCGCTATCGGTATCACGGGCAACAAAGGGCCATTGGAACCGGCGCTGTTCGAATCCCTTGACGGTGTTGTGCAGGCGATTCCGGTTTCCAAACCTTTCAAACTTGTGTCGCGGGAAACGAAAACAGAGAACACGGTTATTGATTTGGGCAATACAGCCATCGGAGGTAAAGAACTGACGATTATCGCCGGGCCGTGTGCGGTTGAGTCTCGCGAACAGATATTTTTATCCGCGGAAAAAGCGAAAGCCGCGGGAGCGACGGTTTTGCGCGGAGGAGCATTCAAACCGAGAACGTCGCCCTATGCTTTTCAAGGACTCGGTGAAGAAGGGCTGCGTCTTCTTGCCGAAGCGGGGAAAGCTATGGGACTTCCTGTCGTCAGTGAAGTCATCGATGCCGAATCGGCAGACCTCGCCGAAAAATATGTGGACATCATGCAAATCGGCGCGCGTAATATGCAGAACTTTGTTCTGCTTAAGCGAGTCGGCAAGGTCAAACAGGCGGTGATGCTCAAGCGCGGAATGTCAGCGACGCTTGAAGAATTTCTTATGTCGGCGGAGTATATCCTTTCCGAAGGAAACTATCGCGTTTTTCTCTGCGAACGAGGTGTGCGGACATTCACGGATTTCACGCGCAACACGCTCGATATCAGTATTATTCCGGCGGTGAAACGTTTGTCGCACCTGCCTATTATCACCGACCCATCGCATGGAACCGGACGGCGTGAAAAGGTACTGCCGATGGCGAGAGCTTCAATTGCCGCGGGAGCCGACGGCGTGATGGTCGAAATGCATCCCGAGCCGGAAAAGGCGCTTTCGGATGGTTTCCAGTCGCTCTATCCACGTCAGTTAGTAACGCTGTGTGAAGAATTGCACCGAATCGCTCCAATCATCGGTCGCGTATAAAATATTTGAGAGGGAAATGTCCCGACCAGTCAGCCAGATTTCCATCGTCGGTCTCGGACTCATCGGTGGTTCAATTGCCAAAGCAGTGCGCAAATATCATCCGGACGCAGCGATAGTTGCTTGGGATACGAACCCGGCGTATCGGAGAGCGGCGCTGAAAGAAAAATTCATCAACCAGATTGCACGCCCGCCTGAAGTATTTGACGGAAGTGATGTCGTCTTCATATGTGTTCCTCCAGGAGAAATTCTTTCTTACATGGAACAGGCTGCGCAGCGAACGCCTCAAGCTATTATCACCGATGTCGGCAGCGCGAAAAATGGACTCGCAAAACAATTCGGGAATTCGAGGTATGGCAAGCTCATTTTAGGGCATCCCATGGCGGGCAAGCAAACCTCTGGCTGGAAAGCATCGGACGCGGATCTTTTTCAAGGGAACACATGGGTGATTTGTCCGAGACCGGTGAATTCATCGAGCGCAATAGCGAAACTGAAAACCTTTGTGCGAAAACTTGGCGCGCAGCCGGTTGAAATGACAGCGCGTGAACACGACCGGCGCGTTGCGGTGTGCAGCCACCTGCCGCAGCTTATGGCAACAGCGCTCTCTGAACTTGCGGCGTCTGAAAAAAGCAAGGATTCGCATTTGCTTCAGGTCGCCGGTCCGGCATTCAAAGATATGACGCGTCTTGCCGAGAGTCCTTTTGCAATGTGGCAGGACATTTTTTCAGCGAATGAAAAGGAGATTGAAAAAGCGCTGGATGGCTTTATAAAAATTCTTCTTCGCTATCGCAAGACTATCGGCAAACAAAGTATGGAAAAATCTTTTAAAAAGGCGGCTGAACTCAAGCGCGAACTGAAAGGTTCGAAACGATGACGGTTGCGATTATCAGATATATTGATGCTCCGTTGCAGGATGTGATAAAACTTCCCGGCGATAAATCCGTTTCGCATCGCCGAGCGCTTTTGTCTTTGCTCTGTAATGAACTGGTGCAGCTTGAAAATTTCGGTCCCGGCAAAGACTGCAAAGCTACACTTGATTGTATCGAACGCCTCGGTAAAACCGTGAAAATATCCGGCGATGATGTAACGATTACCGGAGAGATGAGCGCTCGCGAAGCCGAACTCGATGCGGCGAATTCCGGGACAACCGCGCGCCTGATGATGGGTTTGCTTGCGGGAATAAAAGGAAAATGGACGATAAAGGGAGATACCTCGCTTTCGCAGCGTCCCATGGAGCGCGTTGCTGCGCCGCTAAGAAAAATGGGAGCACAAATCGAATTGACTGATGGCAAACTTCCCGCGCGCATTATTGGCGGAAAGCTTCAAAGTATTCGCTACGAACTCCCTGTTCCCAGCGCTCAAGTTAAAACAGCGATTATGCTTGCGGCGCTTCATGCAGATGGCATTACGGAAATCCGAGAACCGATTCCCACGCGGGATCATACGGAGCGCATTCTTGGCTTGCGTCCGGTACGGGAGAATGGTGCGAATCTTTGGCGGTTGAATCCGTCTGAGGTTCGGATAAATGGAGATGTTTTATCTGCGCCGGTTCCCGGTGATATTTCCAGCGGCACGTTCTGGATGGTTGCGGCGGCGCTTATGCAGGGCAGCCGTCTGACGTTGAAGACGGTTAATTTGAATCCAACGCGCACGGGTATCATAGAGGTGCTTCAAAAAGCTGGCTTACGAATTTCTACTCAGAATTTGCACGATTCCGGTGGAGAACCTGTTGGCGATTTAACCATCACTCACGACGGTTCGCCTCAGGGCTTTTATCTTGCCGGAAAAGATACAGCCGCTGTCATTGACGAAATACCTGCTTTAGCGGTTATGGCGACGCAGTGCGAAGGACAAACCGTTGTATCAGGAGCGGGGGAACTGCGCGTCAAAGAATCGGACAGACTCGCGGCGATTATTCTGAATTTACGAAAAATGGGCGTGAAAATTCTTGACACAGAAAATGGATATTCGTTGAAAGGTCTGCAGCAGCTTTCAGGTGCGAGGATAAATCCTGCAGGTGACCACCGCATTGCAATGGCTTTCGCGTTGGCGGGATTGATTGCGGATGGTGAGACAGAAATTATGCAAGCGGAGTGCGCCGACATTTCTTATCCGCAATTCTGGCAGGAGTTGATTCGGATTTCCGGAAATGCTGTACAAGTGCGAGAGGAGCGGTAAGCGATGTTGAAATTAGGCATTTTAGGTCACAATATTTCCTATTCGCTTTCGCCGTTCATTCACAAAGAAGCGATGAGAATTCTCGATATTTCCGGAGATTATGATGTATTCGATTTGGATAATACGCAAGTCGAAAATTTCCTTCTTCAATGTTCCGATTCAGGATTGCGTGGATTGAACATCACGACTCCTTATAAAGAAAAAGTGCTGAAGTATTGTATTGAAGTCTCCGACGCCGCGGCGCGCACGGGAGCTGTCAATACGCTCTCTTTTGTAAATGAAACGATTCGCGGCGACAATACGGATGTGTATGGTTTCGAAAAAGCGCTGAGAGAATTGGCGGGGGACCAGACTTTGCCATGCGCAATTGTTTTGGGAAATGGAGGTGCCGCACGAGCTGTTCTAACGGTTTTATCTTCGCTGCCAAATGTCAGCGAAATAATTGTCGTTGTTAGGCGGCAAGAATCAGCTCGAAAACAGTTAGGGAGCTTCGTCAGTGGACATAATTACAACGTTTATTCGTTTGCGGATCCTCGATTGGCAACGACCATCGCGCGCGCGTCTCTTATCATCAACTGCACAACAATCGGTTCCGCGGCGAATCCGGGAATGGCGCTTCCTTGGAGTGAGTATCTTTCTGCAAGGACGAAAGTCATGGATTTAATCTACGCTCCAGCCAAAACGGAGTTTCTTACAGCGGCGGAAGCAGCGGGCTGCGCATGGCAGAACGGTTTGGACATGTTGCTGCATCAAGCGGCGGCCAGTTTCAACATCTGGACTGAAAAGACGTTTCCGTTTAGGTATGTGAAAGCGGCGCTTCAAAAGGAGGTAGCTTCTTCATGATTCGTTATTTGACCGCGGGAGAGAGTCACGGACAATGCCTTGTGGGAATTTTGGAAGGAATTCCAGCCGGGCTTTCTCTGACAGGAGATGAGATTGACAAAGATTTACGTCGCCGCCAAATGGGTTACGGCCGCGGCGACCGCATGAAAATCGAACAGGATCAAGTGCAAATTCTTTCAGGCGTCCGCTACGGAGAAACGCTCGGAAGTCCGATTGCTCTGCTGATTGAGAATCGTGACTGGAAGAACTGGACGGAGCGTATGTCTGTCGAGCCGATGGAAACAAACACTCGAACCGAACCGCTAACGTCTCCGCGTCCCGGTCATGCGGATTTCGCCGGTGCGATTAAATATCATCATAAAGATATTCGCAATGTCATTGAGCGTTCATCTGCGCGCGAAACAGCGATGCGTGTGGCCATAGGCGCGATTTGCCGTTTTTTCTTTCGGCAATTCGGGATTGAAATCGGCAGTCATGTTATTCAAATTGGTTCCGTTGCTTCAGAAGAAACCACATTACCAGAGGGCGCGGAAGAAATTAATCGTATGGCTGACAAGAATCCGTTGCGCTGTCTCGACGAAGCTGTCAGCAATGAGATGAAGAAGGTGATTGACGATATAAAAGCAAAGGGCGACACGCTCGGCGGTATGTTTGAAGTCGTGGCGACTGGATTGCCGGTTGGAATCGGCAGCTATGTTCATGCGGACAAGCGATTGGACGGTATCCTTGCGGGAGCGATGCTTTCAATACCTGCAATAAAAGCAGCGGCTGTTGGACTGAGTAAGAAGGTGACCGGGCTTCCGGGTAGCGAGGTGCATGATCGCATTTTCCCTGCGGCAACAGCAACAGGCATCAAACGAAAAACGAACAACGCAGGCGGAATTGAAGGCGGTATGACGAATGGCGAACCGGTACGAGTACGCGCTGTGATGAAACCATTGGCATCACTTGCGCAGCCGCTCGATTCGGTGAATATGGCGACCGGTGAACCGGTTATGGCATTGCGCGAACGCAGCGATGTTTGTGCCGTGCCTGCGGCGGCGGTTGTTGCCGAAGCGGTCGTGATGTTGGCGCTGATAAATCCGTTCTTGGAAAAATTCGGCGGTGATTCGCTCGAAGAAATACGCGCCCATATTCAAGCTACGCCACCCTTAACATGGAAATGATTTATTTAGCGGGTATGATGGGGGCGGGAAAATCAACCGTAGGAAAAGCTCTGGCGCAAAAGCTCGGAATGCGTTTTGTTGACCTCGACCAGACTATTGAAGCTGCAACGTCTATGAGTGTCCTCGAGATTTTCGCGCGGAAGGGTGAAGATTATTTTCGGGAGATTGAGTCGAAGATGTTAAGAGAGACCGCCGATTCTATTCCATCTGTAGTAGCGTTGGGCGGTGGCGCACTAAATCAAATTGAAAATTTAGAATTCATTAAAAAGACAGATCGCTCGATTTACCTGCGTGCGCCTGTGGATATTCTCATTGCAAATTTGCAGGAGCGCAGCGAGCGACCTTTAATCGCAGAAGAACCGACAGAAGAAGCTTTGAAAACGAAATTGGAGGCACTGCTGCAACAACGCCGGGAGAATTACGAAGCTTGTGATTTCATTCTTGATATAAACCGAGATATGAGTGCAGATGATATTGCCAATCGTATTGTCGAACTTCTAAAAGCATAATAAATCCTGATGATTCCACCCGAACTTCAACTTGTGCTTCCCGAGCGCACCATTCCGATCTGGGTTCAGGACGGTGCCATATCGCGGCTCGAGACGATGGTGCGCAGCGCTTTGAATGAGAACGAAACGCCGCGCATAACCATCATAACCGATGAAAACGTCGCAGCGCTCTACTTGGACAAAGCAGAGGAATCACTCAAAGACTTTCACACACGGGCAATCGTTTTTCCTCCGGGTGAAGGAGAAAAGCAATTTGCGCGAATGCGGACTATTTTGGACGAGCTCATCAGCGAAGGTTTTCAGCGCAGTGATGTGCTTATCGGTTTAGGTGGTGGAGTCGTCACGGACATCTGCGGATTCGCGGCGTCGATTCTCTATCGCGGTGTGAGATGGGTAGCGGTACCCACGACGCTCTTAGGAATGAGCGATGCTGCTATCGGCGGCAAGACGGGTATTGATCATGCGCTCGGAAAAAATCTTATCGGTACATTTCACCAGCCCCAAGCCATCATCGCTGATGTGGAAGTGCTGAAAACGCTCCCGAAATGTGAATGGTATTCGGGTTCTGCTGAAATTGTGAAGGCTGCTCTTTTGGCTGCGCCGGAGTTGTGGCACAATGTTCTTAAATATAGTCCTGATTTTTCGAATTGGCCGAACGAGAAACTGCAATCAGCAATTCGCGCGGCGATGCGAGTGAAGATTGATATTGTCGAAGCGGACGAGCACGAGCAAAATCAGCGCAGGCTTTTGAATCTCGGGCATACCTTCGGACATGCAATTGAAGTTGCCACAAATTATCAAGCCTTTCGACACGGCGAAGCGGTTTTTCTTGGGCTGCGAGCCATGCTTCGTTTATCCGTGCATGCGTTGGGATTAGTTCCTGAAGAAGCCCATGCGATTGATGCAGTATTGGCGAAGGTTCCGCACCCGGCAGCCGAAATCTCTGCAAAGCAGATTCTCTCGGCGCTTGAACACGACAAGAAAAGAACACATGGCAAGCTTCACTGGATTTTACTTGAAGCTATTGGACAACCGGTAATTGTGGATGATGTGAAAGACGCATGGGTACATGAAGCCGCAGAAGAGCTTGTCGGATATTTGAAGCAGGGAGATGCTGCGCTGATTGAAAACAAACAGCGGCGCATTCTTGTGCTTAACGGTCCAAATCTGAACCTTTTGGGTGAGCGCGAACCGGAAGTTTATGGCCGTCAAACACTTCAAGAGCTTGAAGAGGAAATTCGAACAAAAGCAGAACAACTCGGAGTAGAGATTTTTTGCCGTCAGTCGAATCACGAAGGGGAATTAATTGATCTTCTCCATCGCTTTCGTCACTGGGCGGATGGAGTTATATTCAATCCGGGAGCGTTTACCCACACCAGTATTGCGCTTCGCGACGCTATCGCAGCGATTAACAAACCGGTCGTCGAGGTTCATCTTTCGGATATTTCAAAGCGCGAGGACTTCCGGAAGCAATCTGTGCTTGCGCCGGTTTGCGTTCGCCAGATTTCCGGCAAAGGCATAAACGGTTATTTCGAAGCGCTTGAATTTCTCGCTGAATAGAGATAATGGTCTAACAGAAGAGTATCAGTAATGTTTCGGTAGCAGTGACAAATTTCAGCCTATTATGAAAGTTGCTAAAAACTAAATCATTAATAAAGGGAAGAAGTCCCTAGGCCAGATTCTCACACATGACAACAAACCTGCCGATGCGTG
>CAZADO010000319.1:0-3009 GCA_964483885.1 uncultured Alphaproteobacteria bacterium
TGCGCTGGGTTTATGCCGGTGGAGCTCCCTATACGCCGTTTGACATTTCGGCTTCCGAAGCGGCACATCGGGGAGTGATTGACGAACAGAGAGTTAATGAGGAGCGTTTGCCCGATTATCATTCGTTGAATATCCGCGCTGATAGGCGATTTCATTTCAGCGCAGCAAATCTGATTCTCTATTTGGGAGTTTGGAACGTTTACAATCGTGAAAACATCGCCGGTTATTACTGGAATGAAATTGACAATATACCTGCGAAATTCGAGCAGTGGGGCATCCTGCCGAGTATAGGCGCTGAATTCGAGTTTTAGCTGTCCATTGCTTTGATTTGTTTAAGTAGAATCTTGAAATATAACCTTCAAGGAGAAAAGCAATGCCGGGACTTGTGAACATCGAAAGACATATTGTCGAACAAGAACGCGCGAATCCGGGCGCGACGGGAGAACTCAGCGATCTTCTTTATCAGCTCGCCCTCGCTGCCAAAATTATCAACCGGAGTGTACGGCGCGCCGGAATTCTGAATATCTTGGGCACCACCGGCGAGATTAATGTTCAGGAAGAAGAAGTCATGAAGCTCGACGATTTAGCTTATGAAACGATGTACAACGCCTTCGACCATTCTGGGTCGCTGTGCGTCATGGCTTCAGAAGAAACCGAAGACATTATTCCGATTCCGCGCGAATTTGAAGTAGGGAAGTACACACTCGCATTCGATCCGCTCGACGGCTCATCGAACATTGATGCTAACGTGAATGTGGGCACCATTTTCTCGGCACATCGGCGTGTCTCTCGTGGTGGGCGCGGTCGGGAATCCGATTTGCTGCAAGTCGGAAGAAAGCAGGTGGCGGCGGGGTACATCATGTATGGTTCTTCGACGATGCTCGTTTATACGACCGGACACGGCGTCCATGGTTTTACACTTGATGCGACCGTCGGGGAGTTTTTGCTTTCGCATGAAAATATTCGCATTCCTCCGAAAGGAAAAATCTATAGTGTTAATACCGGCAACCGTCGCTATTGGTCGGAAGGCGTGAAGAAGTATGTTGATTTCCTTGAAGAAGAAGACAAAGCGACCAATCGTCCCTATTCGATGCGTTATATCGGTTCACTGGTGGCTGATTTTCATCGCACAATGCTCTACGGTGGCATTTTTATGTACCCGAAAGACTTGAAAAACGCGAAGAAGCCGAGCGGTAAGCTGCGGCTTCTCTACGAAGCCGCACCGCTGGCGATGGTTATCGAACAAGCGGGCGGCCGGGCAACGGACGGCGAGATGGATATCAGTGATATTCAGCCCACAGATCTCCATCAGCGCGTTCCCCTCTTCATTGGCTCCAAGGACGACGTCGATCAAGCCGAAGAATACATCAAGAAATACGGCTAAACTCGCCTAAATACCATTTTAGCATATAAGCCGCCGGAGATTTTCGAATTTCCGGCGGTTTTCTTGTTTGACGAGAGGAGTGGATTGTGAAGCAAATCGTTTGATTTCGAATAAAAAAAGTCGTATATTTAGCGCTAAGCGAGAATGGCGGAACTGGCAGACGCGCCAGACTTAGGATCTGGTGCCCCAAAAGGGCATGGGGGTTCGACTCCCCCTTCTCGCACAGTAGTTTTGATACGAATTCTCGTCTTAGGAGTTCGCTTTGCAGATTGAAAAGACAGATGTGAGTGCCGTCGAGGTGCAATTGACCGTCACGATTCCGCCGGAAGATATGGCTGAACGTGTCGAAGAAGCTGGACGTCGAATAACGCGTAACGTGCAGATGCCCGGATTTCGCAAAGGGCGCGCCCCGAAGAAAGTCATCTGGCAGCGCTACGGTGACACTATCACCGCCGACGCTGTGGAGAACGCCTTGCAGGAATACTACCGCGCCGCGCTCCAGAAATTGGACATCGATCCGCTCGCGCCGGGAAAAATGGAAGAAGTTTCGTTCAAGCCCGGTGAGCCTCTTGTTTTCAAAGTGAAGTTAGAAAAGGCACCGGAAATCACTATCCCGGATTTTTCCGATGTCTCCGTCGAACTTGAACAGCCGAAAGTTTCGGAAGAAGATGTTCTGGAAGCTATTGACCATATTCGGGAGCAGCAGGCGATTCTCACGCCAACCGATGAACCGGTTAATGAAGATTCCGTGCTTATGGTGGATATTCAAGAGCTGGATCCAAGCGGACTTCCCATCGTCGGCAGAACGCAGCGAGATGCTCAAATTGACATGCGACATAATCCGCTTGGTAAGGATTTTGCTGATAAAGTGATGAAAGCGCGGGAAGGGGAGCAGGTTCGCTTCACCATCGACAGCAGCGGCGGTTCTCCGGAAGAAAAGCGACCTCCGGTTCATCTGGAGGTGACGCTTAAATCCGTCCGCCGGAAAGAGCTGCCGCCGTTTGATGATGATTTTGCCGCCTCACTTAATCCGAAAATCACCTCGACCGATGCGCTCAAAGAAGACCTGCATAAACAGTTGACCGCTCGCGCCGCGAGCAGCGCTCGGCGAAAAATGCACAATCACTTGATTGACGCGTTGCTGCGCACGGTGGATTTCCCCGTACCGCCTCAGATGCTGGATGATTACCTTGAACGTCTTATCAAGGATTCGAGGAGTGATAGTGAAAAACAGGACGTGGAAAAAGATAAGGCTCTTAAAGACGAGCTGCATGCGGCTGGAGTACGAAACGTTCGCTGGTTTCTTCTGAGGCAGGAGCTCATGCGGGTTCACGAATTGAAAGCCGGTGAAGAAGACCTCGAACGCGAGTTCGAAATCCTTTCGAAGATGACGGGAAGATCTTTGGATGAAATAAAAGCAGCTTACGCTGATAAAGATAAACGGAGCGATCTATTGGAAGCGGTTACCGATCGGAATATTTTCAATTTTCTCGAGAAACAAGTTAAGGTCATACCTGTTCCCGTGGATTTAGCGACGTTCGAGGGACGCGCTCCCGGCCGCATCATCGCACCATAAATCTTCCCCGTGTGCGGGGCACCATTCCTCGCCGAGCCGGGTTCAGCGC
>CAZADO010000320.1:0-2903 GCA_964483885.1 uncultured Alphaproteobacteria bacterium
CATAACGAAGCATTGTGGCGCGGCATCGAGACCGGCACCGTGCAGTCTATCGGTACGGATCATTGTCCGTTTATGCAAAAGGGTCAGAAAGAAATGGGGCGAGATGACTTTACGAAAATTCCGAATGGCGCGGCGGGAATCGAACATCGTCTGGCATTGATTTATACCTATGGCGTCCTTGCGAATCGATTCGATGTCTGCCGAATGGTGGATTTGCTCGCGACAGCTCCGGCGAAAATTTTCCATCTCTACCCTCGCAAAGGAACGATTGTCCCCGGCGCGGACGCGGATATTTTGATTTATGATCCATCTGGCGAATCTGTGATTTCAGCGAAGACGCATGTGTCCAAATGCGACCGGAATATTTTTGAAGGGATGAAGGTCAAGGGAAAACCCACGCACGTGATTGCGAATGGCCGCGTGCAATATAAAGATGGCAATTTGAAAGTCGAACGCGGAAAGGGACGTTTTTTGAAACGTCGCTTATCCGGACGAATGTAAATAGGATTATTAAGAGAACGACTATGGCAGTAAAATCTGTTTCGAAAAAAGCAACGCAGGCTCCAAAGGCGGAAAGCATTATCCGCCGCCAAAAGGATTATCTGTTTCCTTGTGTTGCGAATTATTACAAAACTCCGCTTGTGCTTACCGAAGGGAAGGGC
Organism: uncultured Alphaproteobacteria bacterium; assembly: GCA_964483885.1. Taxonomy (GTDB): domain Bacteria; phylum Electryoneota; class RPQS01; order RPQS01; family DYHQ01; genus JAUXGA01. The sequence goes on from CAZADO010000320.1 coordinate 663, forward strand.
AGGCGTGTTAAAGACACCGAAGGAAATACATTTCTCGATTTCTTCGGCGGGATTTTGACGGTTTCGATTGGTCATGCGGACGAACGCATCAATCGAGCTGTGAAGGCGCAGTTGGATAAACTCGGGCATGTATCGACGCTCTATCCGACAGAGCCGATTGTGGATTTTGCGGAGATGCTTGCAGGTGTCACTCCCGGAGACCTTCAGCAATCGTTCTTTACGAATTCAGGTTCGGAAGCGAACGAAACAGCCGTCATGTTGGCACAGCTCTACACAGGTCGGAGTGAAATCGTTGCTCTTCGCCACAGCTATTCAGGACGCACAGTACTGACGCAAGCGTTGACGGCGCATTCGACTTGGCGCGCTTTGCCAACGCAATTCGCGGGAATCAAGCACGCGGTTTCGCCCTATTGCTATCGTTGCCCGTTCAAATTGAAATATCCATCGTGTGATGTAGCTTGTGCGCAGGATATCGAGGAATTAATTCGAACCACGACGACCGGCAAGGTCGCAGCGTTTTTAGCCGAGCCGATTCAGGGCGTGGGTGGTTTTATTGTTCCGCCGAAAGAGTATTTCAAAATTGCTGTTGAAATTATCCGGAGATATGGCGGCATTTTCATTTGCGATGAAGTGCAAACCGCATTCGGCCGCACAGGGAAGAACATTTTTGGCATCAATTACTACGGTGTGAAGCCCGATATTATGACGATGGCGAAAGGAATTGCCAACGGTATGCCTATGGGCGCGACGGTTGCCACGCCGGAGGTTGCCGATTCCATCAAGGCGCTTTCGATTTCGACGTTTGGAGGAAATCCGGTTTGCTGCACAGCGGCGATTGAGACACTAAAAATCGTTGTCAATGATAACATTCCGGCAAAATCCGAAAAACTCGGTCAACAAATGCGCAAAGGACTGGACGCGCTGAAACAAAAACATCCGAAAACGCTTGGAGATGTTCGCGGAAGAGGTTTAATGCAGGCGCTGGAATTCGTTGAGGATGAAACCAAGGGAAATCGCACACCGAATCCTAAGGCGACGGTACAGTTTTTCGAAGAAACGCGCAAGCGCAATCTTCTTGTCGGTAAAGGGGGGCTGTACGGAAACGTTGTTCGTTTAGCGCCGCCGATGACGGTCACGGAATCTGAAATTGATGAAGCGCTTGGTAGTATTGCAGAAGCGCTGGTTTCTATGAAGGCTTAGGCCAGATATTTTTTATCCATCTATTCTGCCTCGCGGCTCCGAACCGATAAAAGGTTTTGGGGCGCGAGGTTCGTTGTCTTTTAGACGATTGAACATTGATGACCCAGCAAGTTTTGCCGGAATCTAATATAGAAGAAATTGTTCTTTAGTGCAGTTAAAATTATCATGATTGATTACCGAGTAACCTTTGAAGCATATCCGGATATCGTTCTTATAGCGGATGAAAAGCAGCGGGTGACGTGGATGAATAAAGCGGCCTGCTCTGCGTTAAAACGAACTCTTGAAAGCGTTCAAGGATTTCCGGTTCAGGAGATTCTGCATGCGTCAGGAGATACTGCAGAATCGACAGCCGTTCGCGCGATGCGAACGGGCATGGTGACCCACGACATTGTCGATGCGCAAGTCTTGGGGAAAGTGCTGAGTGTGACAGCGTGTCCATTATATGATACACATGAGGAGTGCACTGGAACGCTGCTGATAGCGCAGGATGTCACGGAGAATCGAAGAGCCGAGGCGGCGCTGTCGAATTCGGAGAAGCGCTATCGCGAGCTGGTGAACTCCATTCAGGAAGGACTCGGTTTGGTGGATGCAAATGAAGTGATTCAGTACTGTAATCCTGCGCTTGCTCGAGTATTCGAAGTTCCGGTCTATGAGCTTGTGGGAAGGAGCCTTCGCGATTTTGTCGATGATGCATCTTGGCAGAAAATTCTAAAAGAAACAGAGAACCGAAAAACAGGGAAAGATTCGGCTTATGAAGCAACGATTCGGACAGGTCAAGGAAATCTGCGCCATATTATGATTAACGCCAGTCCGCGATTGGATATTGATGGAAAATTTTTGGGGACATTCGGACTCATCCAAGATATTACCGAACAGAAAAAGGCCGAGCGAGAGCGCGAACGACTCCTGCGGCAGCTTGGACAGCGCGTCGATGAACTTTCGAGCATCTATTCCATCAGTCGAGTGATTGAAGCGAATGATTCCCTGTCGGAATTGATGCAGGAGATTGCAGACCGAATTGTACCGGGAACCGTGATTCCC
>CAZADO010000321.1:0-3857 GCA_964483885.1 uncultured Alphaproteobacteria bacterium
AGCTCCAATTTCTCTTCCTGATAGGCTTTCTCTATCATCACCAGCACATCACTCCAGCGAGGATCATCATGCAGGGGGACAAGATCTTCATCTTCCCTGTATTGGTCGAAATCATTATAGCCGAGACTCGACGCTAATTCGATTGCCGCGAAGGCGGAATCGACTTCGCCACCGAGCGAAAATGCGCAGGCGAGATTATACGCATTTCCTCCATCCCGCTGAACCTGCAGAAGACGTTGACAGGCACCTATATATCCCGGCCAATCAGAAAGCTCGCGCTGCAGCCGGGCTTCCATTTCAATCGCCTCGGGATTCTCGGGATGCTTCTTCAAGAACTCCCGTGTCAGCGAAAGGCTTTCCTTGTAATCGGCTCCCCGAAGCGTAATCCTGAGTCGTACCGGCCCGAAATCCTCCGGCATTACCTTACTGAGTAAAACAAATGTTTCGTCCGCTTTATCCGTATCGCCTTTTCTCTGATAGAGCCTGCCCAAATCGGTAAACGCGTAAGGCAGGGAGTTGTCTATGGTAATCGCGTTCTCGAAATTCTCGATGGCTTTGTCGAAATTTGGAGGTTCCAGTTCCGCATAATACCACGCAGAAAGATACATGCCCCAGTAATTTTTCTTGTCTTGCTCCAAAATTCGATTCGCGTATTCGAGTCGAACATTGGGCTCCTCTGAGACACGTCCCATTAAAAGAAGCGCGTTGACATCCTTCGGATTTTCCTGCACTCGTTTCTCGAATTCCATGCGAACGCGGCTCGGATTGTCCGCCATTCGAAAACCCAGCGCATAGAGCTGCACTTCGATTTCATTGGGGTATCTCTTCGCAAAATCGGCCACGACTCCCATCTGTTCGTCCCAACTCCGCACCGTATCCATCGCCGCTTTCATATCCTCAAGCGCTTGCGGCGGATTGTAGCGTTTGCTGGTGAGCGCCGCACCGGAAACACCCGCAACGAACATCGCTCCGCATAGCATCCACAAGACATACTTCATTATCGCACGCATATTAACTCCTTTAGTCTCGAATATAGGAAACCAATTCCAATCGGCAGTTGCCTTTTTCTTCCTTTACCAATCCCACACCTTGCGCAAACCAGCGAATACAAAGTTCTTTCGCGTCTTCGAGTTCAACCGCAAGCATTTCCTCCGACAATCCACTTTGCTCGCCTCGCTTTTCGATAACTTCTAATAGTAAATCGGTGGATTCCACCACGGTTTTGATGCAGTCATCAAATGTTCCCGCAGGAACGGTGATTGATTCAAATCCGGCAACCGCTGTGCGCAGACCGGTTTCTTCATCTTCCCAGTAATCGCCGTTCGTTGCACCGTCCAGAAGCCACGTCGAAAGATAGAGCTGTCCTCCGGGGAAGTTTTCCAGTCGCGTTAACGGTTCCTCCGTCAGATAAGCGACGGCGTTTCCCTGATGGCGCAGGAATTGGTCGAACGACTCGCCGCCTTTTTCAATGATGCGGAATTCCGGCGTTTCAAGGTCGCCTTTGACAAGCCTCAGCTCGCGCGTTAATTGTTCGGTATTTTCGCCGCATTGCCGCTGATAGGTGTACGTCTGGTTATCTCTTAACGGCAAATACGCAATCCCGTAATCCTCGCCGAGCGGCTCTTTCGATTTGGTGCAGGAAATTGCCAAGACCAGCGTCAGGAAAACAATTCCCAACTTTGCGGGTCTGTAATATACGAATTTTTTCATTGGGAAAAAACTCCGGAAAGTATCATCGTCTGGATTTCATACTAGTAGTGCACTGTCACGCCGCGCGCTTGCAGTTCAGGGATAGAGATGTTAATAGACGTATCGCTAAGGGGATTGTCCAAAAGATAAACAGCATCTCCCGTACCAAGCCCGATGTTTTGCACCAACGGGGAAATATCACTGATTTGATTATAATCAAGGAGAAGAGATTTTAGAGATGTTAGCCGCTCAAGTGGTGACAGATCTTCGATTGCATTGTGTGACAAAACCAGTAAATTCAGCTCTAGTAAATTTGAAAGCGAGGAAAGATCACGAATGCCCGTACCATAAAGGTTAAGGTAAAAGAGCGATGTTAGATTTGAAAGAGGAGAAAAATCACTGATACTATTTTGTTGAAGATCGAGACAACTAAGCTGCGTCATATTCGAGAGTGGAGAAAGATCCTCAATAGGATTATCACCTATTCTAAGGTCCTTTATCGAATTCATGGTCTGCAAAGGTGACAGATCACTTATAAGATTCCCGTGAAGATCCAATGAATGTAAGGAAGGCAGTTCAGATAACGGTGATAAATCACTTACAGTATGATTCCATGTAAGGATTAGTACTTTCAACGAATTTAATCCTGATAGTGGGGAAAGGTCGTTGACGTGATTTAATGTAAGATAAAGCTGTTCTAAGGATGTCAATCCCGAAAGTGGCGAAATATCGCTTATGTGATTGCCATATATGGAGATTCCTAAAATAAGGACTCTGAGTGATGTAAGCTCCGATAGCGGGGAGAGGTCGCTGATTCGATTACCCCAAATAAGAAGTGAATCCAACATCACTAAATTCGACAGCGGCGATAAATCGTCTATGTTGTTATTATCGGTCCTAAGCGACTTCAGCGCAAGCAATCCCGAAAGCGGCGATAGGTCACTGATAGTGTTATCATCAAGCCTGAGATATCTGAGCGAAATCATGTGTTCCATTCCACTCAGATCGGAAATGCCCAAAGTGTCCGCTTGAAATGATGTGATTCCATCAATATCCAGTGCAAGAATGTCACCGGTCGGTTTGTTTATCACCTCGCGGACACGCACCTCTAGATTTGGATCCGCAAATGTCACAACAGTGCTGTCACCGCTGTTTAATCCACTGGTCGGCGAACTGTCATCCGAACACGACAGCGCGAACAACATTCCCAATCCCAAGATTGCTATGAGAAAATGCTTATACTTCATGATGCCTCCGTTTTGAAATGAAGCAAGACTAATAATACACCGTCACGCCGCGCGATTCGAGTTCAGGAATATAGATGTTAATGGATGTTTCGCTCAAGGGATTTTCTCCTAAATCAACATAATCCCCTTCATTTATCCCGGGATTTTCAACCAATGGAGAAATATCAGAAACTTCATTCACCGCCAAATTAAGAATGTGCAGCGATGTCAGACTCGACAACGGTGAAATATCTTCAATATTATTAAAGATAAGATAGAGATGTGTCAAAGCCGTCAAACCCGAGAGCGGGGAAACATCACTGATCCGGTTGAAAAAAAGAGAGAGATTGGTCAACGATGTTAGACTCGAAATCGGGGAAAGATCTTCGATAGTGCTATAGTTGAGATCGAGATATGTCAATGTGGTCAAGTCAGACAGCGGCGAAAGGTCACTAATAGGATTCACCTCAAGAGACAGTGCCGTTAAAGCTGGAAGATTCGACAGGAGAGAAACATCCCTTATTTGGTTAAATCCTAAGAAAAGAATGGTTAGTCCGGTGAGATATTCCATACCGCTCAAGTCAGAAATATTAGCACTTTGTGCATCCAAATAACTCAATGTATCCACATCGGATATGAAGAAATCGCCATCGGGTTTGTTAATAGCCCTCCTAACAGACGCATTCAGTCCGGAATCCGGAAATTGAATGACTTCATCTGTACGAGTACTGAAAGACCAGAGTGGACTTAAGGCCACATGTCCGTCGTTATCGCGAACGATAATTTTCCAATAATATGTGGATTCGAAATTCAATATATCAGGATAATACATCTGAGTCGTGTATCCACTTTCGATTAACGGAGGAGGAAATGTCGTCCCAAGAAAAATATCATACGTTAAGGTATCGCTGTCCAAATCGTAACATGTCCACGATAACACTC
>CAZADO010000322.1:0-3504 GCA_964483885.1 uncultured Alphaproteobacteria bacterium
CGATTCCCTGCGGATGTTCCGCTGTATGTTCCCAGCTACTTTTCTTGGGCCCGTAAAAGGCAAGCTTCGTGGACGTGGAGCCGGGATTAATGACAAAGACAAGCGGAGAAACCATAGGTGTGCTTCCTTTGTTTATTCAAAGACAATCGTTCCTATATTCGCGTTGAAAGCAGGAGTCAGAATTTTTCGAAAATCACTCCACCCCTCAGCGGGAATTGTACGCGTTTTCAGTTGAACACGGCGTTGTGTCGTAACGGCTTTATTATCCTTCGTTACGCTCTGTACGAAACTTCCATAACTGTTTTGAACGCCTGCATTGCCCGGCAGATGAACGATCTTCCATTCATCCGGATACTCCACGCGCACCGTAAATTGCCACTCGCCCTGCGCTTTTAAGAACAGCGGAACGCTTCGCTCGCGCTCCGCAAGATTGAAATGTGCCGGAAGGAATGCTTTGCTTAGAGCATCGCCGTTCGGTAGAGAAAGTGTTCGCAAAGCCGTGACTGAATCGCGGACACTCGGCAAATTCAAATCGAACGCGAGCTCGCTTTCGAAACCGGACAGCATGCGCACGCGAACGTTTTCGACTTTCACATCCGGCCAGTAATCCTTCATCAAATCCGTGAGAAATTCCGGTAAATCTCCGCTTCTCATTTTCCCATAGTAATTCAGTGCTCCCGAAAAACGCCAGACACCTTCACCGCGAGCTCCGTCATCCTTACCGAGTTTCCATGTCATAAAAAGTTCTGACAGTGTGGGCTGCGCCATCCACGGCAATGGTTCAAGCTTGTACGACATTCCTTCTTTCAATTGGATAAAATATCCATCGCTCATGTCCTGCCGCAAACAGGTTCCGGTGGGTTTGGTGACATCGATATATTGCTCTCCGCCATCCGTACCGACAACGACCCACGCTTTCTCGAACTGCTGAAGACTCGGCACATCCACCGGATTCGAAAAAATCAGTGCGATTTCCGCGTCGAGTCCCGCTTCTTTTGCTAATGCGACATAGAGCGCGGATAAATCAAGCGAATGTCCATACCCGCTTTCGAAAACCTTCACCGCGGGACGCACGGTGCGATAAAATAACGGATAGTCGTATTCGATATGATTGAATCGTTCGTGCAGATACGTCTGCAATGCCTGTGCGCGGCTCTCCGCGCTGAGTTCGCCTGATAATTCCTCTTTGACCATACTCCGCATTTGCGGCGTCAATTCACTCCCGTAAGCGATGGATAACGCCAAAGGCTGCAGAACTGCGTTCCAATCCGCTGTATTTGAAAAGCTTACACGCGGGCGAAAACGAAACGCAAACGGCTCCGCATCCGGATGCCACATACGAGGCAATTTATTCATTCGCCAAAAATAGCGATCGTTTCCATTCGCCGAACTCTTCTGTGCTGCAGGCGCGCCATTCACTTCCTTAATTTTCAACGATGTTCCCGCAGGCACTTCGACGGTGAGTTCCTGACGAAGCACGGGATTGCGTCCTCCGAAGAGAATCGTCTGCGAGAAGACATTGCCCAGTGGTTCTTTGTCCGTCAGCGTGTAGTCAAAATAGGTAATCGCTCCTGGTTCCAAACCGAGCAGCGTCACGACCATATCCTGAAAATTGACATAATCCGGGCAAGCGCCGACCTCAGAAGGCGTCACGCGATTAAAACCATTCGGAGTCGTGTCGACGATTTTGCCGCCCGGCATGTAGGTGCGACTAACCGTAATCGATAAATCCTGACGAACCGAGTCGTAATGAATGCCCGGATCGCCGTAATTATCACATGCCCAGTAGTTACGCAGGAGCTGTACAAGTTGCGTGTGCACCTCGCACCGGCCATCAGGTAAAAGTTTATAGCTGTCGCTTCGGTACATATCGACAACATCGTTTTCGGTGTAACTCTCGGCTTCCGCTCGCATCGCAAGAATATTATCAATCTCAGCCGCCTGAGCGATACCTGTAAAAATCCAAAGAAGCGACAACGCAAATAGGGTAACTATGAAATGCTTTTTCATCGGTTGCCTCCCCGGAAAGTCCAGACAGTTTCCGCTTGTTTTTTCATCAGCTCCTGAGCGGCAATAAGCTCGGTGTACTTGTCTTTCGGAACCGTGCGTTCTTCCTGCCTGTAAACGCTCGTGTTTGTTACGCGTCCGCTTTTAAAAGTTACCTTCTGCTTAAAGGAAGCAATATCGTTCTCATCAGTTGCCTCGTCAATAGGATTCGCAAGCTGCAATCCCGGAGGCAGTTTGATTTCTTCGTCAAGTTGAACCACACGCGTCACCCACAAATGAACCGGCGTTTTACGCTCTTCATCTTCCAAATCGAGAATCAAATTAAATGGACGTGTGTTGCCGACTATTATTTTCAAACCGGGTGATGGCATGGACAAGAAACCGGGATTTGCACAAGCATAACCCGGCAATTCGACATCCAGTGTAACTTCTACAGCCTTGTGAAAATCGAGCGCGTCACTGATCTCATAGCTTTTGAGCACCGCACCCGGATAAACACTTTCAAGCCATCCTTCCAACATCCGCCGACGGTTCGCCAGCGGCAGATCACCTGCGGTACGCCGGAGTCGCGAATCGCTGTAGCCGTTTCCGACAGCATGAATCGTTCCGACCAGGTCGCCGTTTGCGTTCGCGCTCCAGCTACTCGTTACTTTCATCAAGCTCTCGTCAGCTTTATACGTGCGAATCGCGTCGCGGTCTTCGCCTTCCGGGCTGCCGGTGACGTAGTGCTGTTCTCCTTCGGCGAGACTCCACAAATCCCATCCCCACGCAGCCCACGTCGGATCAATCATCCAAAAAGAACCGTCGGGGCGTTTAATCGCAACGACGCAGTGATTGAACTGGTCGGCGGGAATATGTTCCACGCGCGCGCCCGCCATCGTCATCGCAGGATAAACCGTATAACCAGCGCCGCGGAGCATCCCGATGCACATACCCGCGATATCTTTGCACACGCCGCACCGGTCGCGGAACGTCATCGTCGAAGGATGAATCGTGTAACCTTCACCCTTGCCCATCGTGATACCCGAATAGCGAATGTTCTGAGCTGTCCAGTGTAAAATCGCCGCGATGCGTGAACTGTCGGACCGCAAGCCGCGCGTAATCTCTTCAATCTTTGCCATGATTTCATCGTTCATGTCGAAAATCGGTTCATTCGTCTCGAAGAACCAGCGCGATTTTTCCGGCCAGTCTTTCGCAGTTGCGATGACAACTTTCGCTATGAAATCCGGATCATCAGGCTGGCGATCTTGGTGAGGAGTTGCCTCCAGATTCTTTTTCCAGAACGTATAGACCAGATGTTCGTCTTCATAATAGAACGACGAAAAAACCTCGCCGTTGTAAACCTCATACTGCGCCGGTTTGTCGCGCGGCACGCGTAGTACATACGATTTTTCCATCATCGGATAACGGCTGCCGAAAAGTACGACGTCATAAAAATGACCGCGCATTGGAGGAATGTAGCGCTCTTCGTCTTTAGTCGGTTGACCAAGGTACGCG
>CAZADO010000323.1:0-2694 GCA_964483885.1 uncultured Alphaproteobacteria bacterium
GACCTGCGTTTCAACATCACCGACCGATTCGGCAGAAAAACGCCCTACGAAAATATCGGGATAATTATCCCCGCCGAAAGTCTTCGCATACGTGGGATCGGATGCACCGCCGGAGGCTGTCGGCGTCGCTATCTGCGCAGCGTCCCCGACTAAAAGCACCCAGCAAAGATTTCCACTTGTGGTCGTGTAAAAATCATCGATGTAGGCATCTATCGCCGAACTGTTGTTTGTGATGGTGGATACATCCACAATCGTCGTAGGAATTCCTTTTTGATTTTTCCAGTCCACGAACGGCTGCATGGCCGAATGAAATGAATCATAGGTGATAACGAGCATTTCTCCGGTTTCCCGAACCGGCGTATAGCGCGTTTCATCCATACCATAATTCAAGAAGTGCCGCTGATAGATGAGATCAAAATCCGGATTAACATGCGTGAGAGGTTCAAGGCGATTCATCACATTAATAAGTCCCGGCCCGGCCGATCTGATTTCAACGGTCACCGATGTATAAACGCGCAGCAATTGACGCCCGGTGTGATAACGGAAGGCATTGAGTTCCACGACCGTTCCGCGCCAGTCGCGCAGAATATATGGTTCGCGGATAGAAGCCAACTCTTCCGGATACCATTGATCCGCCCGGTAAACCGCTCCGAATTCATACGGAACATCCGCCGGATTAATCGTTCGCGGCAGACTCCCCTTTGATGGAATAATAGGTGTTTGAGGAAAATCACGGTAGTCCGAACTCAGAACCTGAATTTCCATCTTCGCATTATCAGGAATAATAATACTGCGGCAGAGCCTCGGCAACGCGGGTTCTCCCGCATTTAAAAGCACGCTTTCCTTCTCAAGCTGAATCTTATAATACTCCTGCCCGTCAATCGTCACGGCTTCGCGAGAAAATCCGGCGACATCAAACTGAAGAACCGTGTGTTGATCATTCGATTCAATGACGGTCACAGTAACATCCTTAGATGACGGTACCAGATTGACACGTTCCGCGCCGAAAACGAGAAGAGGCAGCATCAACATGAAAATCAAAACACTTGCAAGTTTCTTCACAATAAATCTCCTTCCTCTCCATTCCTTCTAAAAATCCTGACCCATACTGCGGAGGATTACTCAGAAATCAAAGATAGAAATATTTCTATCGTACATTAAAATCAATTGCTTGGATTTGAACTCGATTTTTTTGGCCTCGCCTATACGATAGCCTTTAAACTAAGCAAACTTCTCACCAATTTCAAGTAAAAAAACGGGGCGGAAGAAAAAGGGAGGCGGGATTGATATCCTGAGAACAAAGCAGACGAACTACCGTATCAGCAGCATTTTACGCGTGCGAGACAGGTGGTTAATGGAAAGCGAATAGTAATAAATCCCGCTCGCAAGGCCAGCTCCTTCAAAGCTAATCTTATGAATACCAGCTCCTTGGAAACCGTCGGCGAGTGTCGCCACCCGCCGCCCCAACAGGTCGAACACCTGAAGTTGAATCAATCCCGGCGCGGCGATGCTGTACTGAATCGTCGTCTGGTTGTTAAAAGGATTGGGGAAATTCACAAAAAGCTCGAAGTTCGGTTCGATTACCCGGTTCCGAGCTGCGGGCGATGAGGTGGGGTGCACGAGTAAATCGAGATACACTGGCAAATGATCCGATGCATCATAAAGCGCATCAGCTATCGAATCGGGAACGGCTGTATTCTCGCCGTCATTAATCGACATGTTGAAATGATTTCCATCATTGCCAAACGGTGTATAACTTCCTTCCAAGAATTCAAATTCCACTGTATCAAAGATCGCACGTGAGCCGAGGATAAAATCAAAACGATCATCCATACCGCCATAGGAGCCGCCACGCGGAGATTGTGTGTGAACAGTGGCAAAGCTCTCATCATTATGCCAGTCTCCCGGCGTATCTATGGGATCGAAGGAACGCCCGACATTGTCTGGTTCGTCGATAAGCATATGATAGGCTGGCTCGTCACTATAATAGAGATTGAAGTCGCCCATAACCAGAAACTGGGTGCCTTCCGATAATTGGTTCAGGTCATTTCGAAGAATCGTTGCTTCCGCCAGACGACGATCCCTTTCATCCGAACCGTTACCTGCCTTTAGATGAGCCGAATAGAGACGTATCACAGCCATGGTGTCATCCGGCATGCGCATAATATATTCGTCGATATACCGTAACTGCGTGGCAATGTATCGAGTGGAGACGAATTCAACCGCCTCCGGCCGGTAAAAACAAGAATTCTCCGAATTCGCTACATCACGGAAAGGAACCGCCTCCCAGCCCTGCGGCTCAATAACGTTCAATATGTCATTTAAAAAGATGTTCACACCGGTTTGATTAGACATTTCCTGAACAACCAAAATATCGGGATCCATCGCTTGAATAACATCTCGAAAATAGGACACTCTCTCCGGCCCCGTACTCCCGGAAAAATACAGAATGTTATAATTAGCGATACGAAGCGTATCCGGCGTTTGTGCCCATGCGCTGCAGGGAACCAGCACAAGAATTAGAAGGGCTTTTAGAAGAAATAAATTAGCATACTTTTTCATCTCTCATCTCTCTCGTTGCGACTCATGTGTGAAACTCTCCGCTTAGCTATATAAAATACGCATTTCCTCTCAAGAAAGCAAGATAGATGCTATTCTCTCAATAGAAACACAAAAAAGAAACCCGGGCTGCTC
>CAZADO010000324.1:0-2573 GCA_964483885.1 uncultured Alphaproteobacteria bacterium
TTATTTATTTTAGTGTAACCATTGAAGCACCACAGGAAAAAGTGTGGGCGCTTATCAGCGAGGCAAAGGAAACCGAGTTCTGGTCGCCGAATATCCGCGATCTCATGCACGAACCCGCCGGACCGGTTCAAGTCGGTACGATTCGCAAAGTGCGCTTGGAAGTCCATGAGAAAATCCAAACGCTTCAAACGGAAGTTACGCATTGCGACGCGCCGAATTTCTTCACGGAAATCCCTCGCGGCATTACCGCAGACTGGCAAAAGAAAGTCAGAGGCGTCCAATTGACTTACCGCCTCGAAGCTGAGGGTGAAGAACGCACGACGTTGCTCTTCACCGGCAAGTATGAACCCATTGGACTTATAGGGAAACTCTTGAGCAAAACCATCGGCGAAGGTATGATTCGCAACACGCTAAAACAAAACCTCGAGCGATTGAAAACCTATGCGGAAACCGGGCGCACCGTATGATGAAATTCAAATTTCTTAGGAGATAAAAAATGGCAACGGAATCGACCGAAAAAACACGGGCGTTGGATCTGGCTATGAGTCAGATTGAAAAACAATATGGTAAAGGTTCCATTATGCGGCTGGGCGACGAGGGGGCTCGCGTTCAAATCGCCGTGATTCCTACCGGTTCGCTGTCACTGGACGCAGCTCTCGGAATCGGCGGTGTGCCGCGAGGTCGCGTGACGGAAATCTACGGTCCGGAAGCATCCGGAAAAACGACTCTGGCGCTCCATCTCATCGCTCAAGCGCAAAAAACCGGAGGGCTCGCCGCTATTGTCGATGCGGAGCATGCTCTGGATCCGCAGTACGCGCAAGCACTGGGCGTTAACCTTGATGACTTGCTCGTTTCGCAGCCCGATACCGGTGAGCAGGGTTTGGAAATCGCTGAGACGTTGATTCGTTCCGGCGCACTCGACATCATCGTTGTCGACAGTGTCGCGGCTCTCGTGCCGCGTGCCGAAATCGAAGGCGACATGGGCGATTCATTGCCGGGACTTCATGCGCGGCTGATGTCACAGGCGTTACGCAAACTCACCGCGACGGTCTCCCGCTCTCATACAGCGCTTGTTTTTATCAATCAAATTCGTATGAAGATTGGCGTTATGTTCGGAAATCCGGAGACAACTACCGGCGGGAAAGCGTTGAAATTCTATTCTACGATTCGTATGGAAATTCGGCGCATCGCTTCCATCAAAGACGGTGAGAACATCATCGGGAACCGAACTCGCGTGAAGGTCGTGAAAAATAAAGTCGCGTCGCCTTTCCGCCAAGCCGAATTCGATATCATCTATGGCAAAGGAATTTCACGAGCGGGTGATTTGCTCGACCTCGCTGTCACAAAAGACATCGTCAAGCGCAGCGGCACGTGGTACAGCTACGGCGAAGAACGCTTGGGGCAGGGACGCGACCGAGTCATGGAATTGCTGACCGAAAATCCGGATGTGCTGAAGAAATTAGAAAACGAATTACGCGCGGGATTAGGCTTTGCGGTCTCCAATTCTGAAGAAACAATGAGCGCGGATCCCAAACCGAAATCGAAACGCAGCGAAAAGAAAAAATGATTATCCACGTGCGCGGCTTGGTTTTAATTCTGTTGGTGACGCTAGCGAGCGTTGCTCATGCGCATGACTTGGTCATTTTTACAGGATACGCCGCCTCTGAGAAACCGAGCAGCGGTGCACTCGTTGCCCCCAACGATTTCTCCAGCGGCGGCGGCTATATCGTGGGCGGGCGACTCGATTTCGAAACATCCCGGCACATCTGGATAGCGCCGTCGCTTCTCTATTGGGACAACATCACCGGGGGACAAACGGGAGCGCTCAACAGCCATTATTCACAATTTCAAATCGGTGCGCGAGTATTAATCCATACGCTGACCGTTCCGAAATTCTTTCTCGGCGGCGGTGTGGATTTCGCCGCGGCGCAAGGCGTGGTGAAAGCGGGACGCATCGGGCCTACCCATGACAAAGGCGAAACCGTCCGGGAATATACAGGCGAAGTTCCCGTTGGTGTCGTCGTTGCGGGATTCAAGGGACAAGCGCCAAACGGCATCGGAATTATGGCGGATGTCGCGTACCATTTTGGATTGGATGAATCCGTCGGCAGACAGTCCATCGGGCCGGCGTCTGTGATTTTCTTGCGAATCGGATTTTTTCTACGCGATGAACGCGCGTCGTATCGATAAAACAAGCGCTGAACAAGCGCTGAACGCGGCGTTAAAACTGCTGTCGCACCGGGCGTATTCGGAACGAAAGCTCCGCGAGAAACTGCAGGAAAAAGGTTTTCAACCAACCGCAATTCACGATGCGCTGTCGGCGTGCAAGGAAAAAGAATTTGTCGATGACCGCAGCTTTGCCCGGGATTTCATAGAGCAGCGATTGGAAACTCGCCCGCGAGCGGGACACGTACTTGTCCGTGAGCTGCTGCAGCGCGGAGTTTCCCTTGCGATTGCCAAAGAAATCGTCGCCGACTATGTCACCACGGACATAGAAAGCGAATCCGCGCAAACGCTCGCCCTAAAAAAATGGACTCAGTGCGCCCGTCTTGGGCCGGACATCTGTTTTCGCC
>CAZADO010000325.1:0-4125 GCA_964483885.1 uncultured Alphaproteobacteria bacterium
GAATGAGCACATAAGAAATATTATGTAAAGTAAGAAATGGTTAAAATGCATTAGTCGGATTTGTGGAGCATCCTCCCTTCTTTGTCGGTTTGTACTGATGAATCAGTCGAATCCTTAAACAGAAAGAAAAAAAACCGGAGGTTTAATCCGGTTTCTTTTTATCGTTGTGCGTGGATTGGCTAAGCGCCTGCTATCGCTCCCATGATATGACCGCAGACATTGAATAGCACATGCATAATAATGGCGGGAACAAGACTGCCGGTCTTTTCCCTGAAGTAACCCGCGCCAAGGCCAAGGATAAAGGTCATAACCGCGATGAACGCCATTTGTGCGCCGCCTGCTCCCTTGGTTAGAAGCATGAAATGCACCAAACTAAAGAAGATAGCGGAAATTAAAGTCGCATGGGTTATCCGTAGGCGAAACAGCGAAAATGAGGTGTATATGCGCGATGAAAGATAGGTTAAGATCAGACCTCGGAAGATTATTTCCTCGCCTATGCTTGCAAGTATCCAGACTTTGATAATTGTCTGAAGCAGAGTCATATCCCCGAAATTATATGTTGGTGTCGGACCCGCTATAGCCGTGATTACGACAGCAAAAACACCACCTATGACAAGGGAGACGATAAACAAAATAGGCGAATAAAGAACAGATTTCCAAATATTTAGACTTCCAGAAAGGCGGAATCCGTACTTGTTGAAATCGACACCTCGATTGATAACAATCATTAGTATCAACGCGGTTAGGACTTCAACGCTCTGACGAATCAACGGCTTAATCCACCATGCCGCTGAAGCTAAAACCGATGATAGAGATGCCAAAATTCCCCGCGCTGGGAGATCTACGACAATTAAAAGCGCGAGCGCGATGATGATAGTAGTAAAGACTCTCATTCTGGCACTTTCAAGTCTGTAATTCGTGAGTAGATTTGCGGGAACGTCTGGGAATCGAACCCAGCCAGCCGGAGGTCATCCGACCGCAAACGGTTTTGAAGACCGCGGGGGCCACCAGGTCCCCATCCGCTCCCACGCGCTGCAAGGCAGAACGTAAGAAAAGGCTAATTACTTTTGTAAATATCCAAAAATCGGCTTTGAATGTCCGAGAAGCTTCCATTTGACATGAAGAGAATAGTCGTCGGATTATCCGTCAAATGAACCCTTAGCCATTCAGGAATTTCATCATTTGGCAGATGAATGAAATTGCAATCTTTACTACGTATTGTTTGAGCAAGCAATTCAGTATTTAATCGCTGTGCTTGGGGGATTTTATCTGCTCGGTGAATCGTGCCTAAAACGACATCATCTGCCTGAAGAAAAGCTTCCGCAAGCTCGTTTTGGAAATAGTTCCTGACTGTTGTATTTGAACGAGGTTCGAAGACCGCAATAATTCGATTTCGCGGCTGCCTTTCGCGTACGGCTTGAATCGCGGAAGCTACTGCCGTCGGGTGATGCGCAAAGTCATCAATAACCGTCAGATTCTCGGTTTCTAAAAGCAACTCCAGACGTCTACGCACTCCTGAGAAACGGCTAATAGCATCCACAGCGGTGACTTCATCGAAACCGAGTTCGACGAGAGTCGCTAAAGCCATCAAGCCGTTTAACCTGTTGTGTTTGCCAAGAAGTTTCCAACGAATGCCGCCCTCCACCCTGTCTTTTGCTTTCCAGCAGAGCTTGTCTGCTCCGGGCAACAGCCGCCAGTCATTCTCTTCCCTCTCCCCCACCCAAATGACGCGACAGGGAGCCTCTTCAGTAATTTGCCGTGTGATGTCTTGGTCGCCAAAAGCGACGACGAGGCCATTTTCCGGCAATTGCCTGAGCAACAAGCGAAAAGATTTCTGGATATCCTCTATCGATGAGAAAATGTCCGCATGATCGAATTCGATACGCCCTAAAACCAGAGTCTGCGGAAAATAATGCAGGAACTTCGAACGTTTATCGAAGAAAGCTGAATCGTATTCATCCCCTTCGAGAACTATCCAATCTCCCGAACCGCTATGTCCACCAAAAGGAAAATCCCGCGGCTGTCCTCCGACAAGAAAACTGCTGTGCATTCCGAGGCTTTCAAGAAGGAATGCGATACACGCGGCGGTGGTCGTTTTTCCATGTGTTCCTGCAACCACGATTCGTTTTTTACCGCGCAGCACAAAATTGCGCAGGAATTCCGGAAACGAGAGAAGCTCAAGGTTTCTATTCAAAGCCGCTTCGACTTCCACATGCCCGCGAGACAGCGCATTGCCGACAATAATCGGTCCATCTTCAGGAAGATTTTCGGCGTTATAGGGAGTCTTTAATGACAACGGTAAACGATTCAACAACTCCGACGCCGGGGGATAAATCGCGTTATCAGAGCCCGTGATTTTCCATCCGGCATCGCAGAGCAACGCGGCGACATTCGCCATACCGATTCCGCCAATTCCCATTAGGTAGGCGAAGCGTTTATCTTGAGGTGTCATTGCGGCCTAAAAAATCTTCTTTATAATATAGTTAACAAGCGCGGGATTGTCAAGCAAATCGATTCTATTCTACATCTTAAAGAACAGATTCCAGCAACTGAAGCTGTCGGGCAATTTCTTCTGTTTGATCTGATCTCTCTTGGATTTTTAAGCGTGCAAAAAATATCTGGAGAATTCTTGTAAGCAGGTATTTCTCTCGTTCATCAAAACGTTTTCGACTACCAAGGATTTCCTCGACATTCAGCAGAGGTTCTTTGCTATTCTCTTGGACTCCCAGTCGGTAAAAAAACGCTCCAGGTACTGCTGGAAAAGAGGTGCCGATTTGAGAATGGCCTGCTTCACGCATGAATCGAAGATAAACAGGTCTTCGCGTTAAATTATTTTCGATGATGGAATTGTGGAGCGCGGTGAATGCGTTTTCAATTATCGCGGCATTGTAGGGTTCCCCCGCGTCAAAAGGAACCAACTCGTGAAGAAAGTTTTCGCATTCCTTTTCGCTGCCGGCTATGATATCAGGATGTTGGCGAGAAAATTGTTCCACATACCACCGTCTTCGCATGAGATTCACATCCATCAGCACCACATCCGTCCGGTATCTTTCGACTTCCTGCAGATAAATAGCCGGACTTTGGAAATCCCAGAGCGAATGCAGAACTAAAGCATTTGGAGGAAGTGTTCGCAGTACTTCGCGAGCGAAGGCTGCCGGAAAATGGTCATTGGAACGATTAGCTTTGTTGAAATGAGTGATTGCATTCGAGAGAACCGGAACAGCCAATAAAATCATCAGCGCAATTCGCACTGCCTTTATTCTCGGATTGATAAGATGCCACAACGTCACTGCACCTGCAACCGCGATTAAGCTAAGAGCCGCATGCGCCGGTAAAAAATAGGGCGCGATATCCGGAATATCATAATTGACATTATAAAGCACACCGAAGAACCAGACAAGGAGCAAAGCAATCAGCACTCGAGAATCTCGCTTTGCCAGTCCATAAATGCCAAATAACACGAGCACAACTCCCCCCCACCCCATGTCCAAAGGAAGCGTACGAACGTAGCTGACAATGCGCGCAAAAATACCATTCTGAAACATCCAGACTTGATATTGCCAGCCGGTCAGGTGACGCCATAGAAGTCCGAGTGTTTCCGGATTTCCCCAATCCAAAGCGGGATTCAAATGCGAGCGCAATGGAAGAAAGAGAATGACCGAAGCGCCGAGAATTCCCGCCGGTAAAGCAAGCAAGAGAGCGCGAAGAGTTGTTCTTCCTATACCGAAGCAGTGCCACAGAACGACGAGTCCCATAGGAAAAGTCCAGATAACTGATAGATGATTTCCCAGAGCTAAACCGAAGACAAATCCGAAGGCTATCCATAATCGAACATCAGTTTTTGTGCCTATGAGCATCCGAGTTCCAAGAGCGTACAAGATAGATGTCAGCAAAAGACTAAGTGGATAAACCTCAGCATACGCTGCTGTCTGCCATGCTGTCATCGAAAAGGTGAATGTGAGAATTCCGACTGTCGAAAATATTACAGCGGTTATCGGTGAGCATTTGAAATATCTTTGGATAATCTGTGCACCTGTCCAGAGCAAAATGCTGCATGCCGCTGCCATGGATAAACTTGAGAAAATCACCATCATTCGATCGACATTCGCGAACGGGAGCATCGAA
>CAZADO010000326.1:0-2663 GCA_964483885.1 uncultured Alphaproteobacteria bacterium
AGCAGACCAAAGGTTTCTTCGGAGCGCTTTTTGACTTCACCTTTACGGATTTCATCACCACGAAGATTATCAAGCTGTTGTACATCCTATTGCTTATTGCGGTAGGTGTTGGGGCGCTGGTTGCGATTGTCACCGCTTTCGGCATATCAGGATGGTTGGGATTGCTGACCCTACTCATTTTGGCACCGCTTGGCTTTGTTATTGGTGTGATCTGTATCCGCGTCTATATGGAAATCATTATCGTCCTTTTCCGTATTGCCGAGAACACCAATATCATCGCGCAGTCTCATCAGTCAAAGACGCCGCCGGAAGCAACGCAACTATAAACTGCATCTAATTATATCAACCTCACATGGCGGCCCGGCGAAGCACTCATTTTCTGATACCGATTGTTGTCCTGTTTGTTCTTGTACGCCTTGTGCATTTGCGTCAGCTTGAGAGCAGCCCGTTTCTCGAATTGCTGGCGCTCGATCCCGTATATTACCATGAATGGGCGATACGGCTGATGCAGGGACTGGGACATCCTCCGGGCCCCTTTTTTCTCTCACCACTCTATCCTCTCTTTCTCAGTGGGATTTATTCGGTCTTCGGAGTGAATCCCGCTGCTGCTGTCGCAGTTCAAATTCTTCTTTCGACAGGAACACTCATTCTTCTTTTCTTTGCGGTCAGGATATTTTTTGACGATACCGTCGCGGTCGTCGCGAGTCTGCTTGCGCTTCTCTATGCTCCATGGCTTTATTTCGACGGAATGCTTCTGACCAGCAGCCTGATTCTTTTTCTGAACGCGCTGTTGCTGTTTCTTTTGGCGCATCTGTTGACGGGCAGAACTCTGCGCGGCTGGCTTTGGTTAGTAGCAGGAATTACGGCGGGATTATCCGCACTGGCCCGTCCGTCTATTTTGCTTTTTGTCGTGCTGCTTGCCGGGTGGTATATTATAAGGAAGAGGGATACAACTCTCGTATCACGGAAGCCGCGATGGCGCGCAGCTATCGTTCTGCTTATAGGAACTCTGATACCGCTTCTTCCGGTGTTGGTGCGCAACATGACCGTCGGAGGCAGTCCCTTTTTGACTACCTCGTCAGCGGGAGTTAATTTTTATATTGGCAATCGCGTCGGTGCATTGGGTGCGATTGAAGAACTCCCGTGGCTTAAAGCATCTGATGCCAACACCGAGGCAAAGCTCTATCGCAAGGAAGCCTCGCGGCGCACGGGGCGTTCCCTCAGTTTGAATCAGGCTTCGCGCTACTGGATGAAATCAGCTTGGCATGATATTATTCATTATCCGGGCTCATGGCTGAAGACGCAAGCTCGCAAATTGTGGCTGACCGTTCAGGATGGAGAAATCCGCACGAACATAGGATTCAAATCGGTGAGAAGCTATTGCCCTGTGATGCGGTTAACGCCGATGACGTGGGGATTTTTGCTCCCACTGGCTGCTGGTGGATTTTTCTTTCTCCGTCGCAAACGAGAAAACACGGTTATAGTACTCTATCTTATTGCCTACTTGGCGATAACGATGATATTTTTCTCGGCGTCCGAGTATCGTTATCCGATGATTCTCGTGCTTCTGCCATTAGCGGCGCAGTTTTTCGTGGGGATATATGAAGGAATGCGCGAGAGACAATTCAAAAGGATTCTTTGGGCGGTTGTGATATACATTCTTGTGCTTGTTGCGGCTAATTTTCCGTCCAAGCTTCGAGCGGAATTGACGAATCCGTCGGTTGATTTCTATAATCTCGGCAGCCGGGCGGTAAATCGCGGTCTAATCGAAGAATCGATTCCGCTATACATGCGCGCCTTGGCGGCGGAGCCCGATTTCCGGGTGGCGCATTTGGAACTCGCACGCTCCCTCTGGCAAGTTGGCAACTACGATGAGGCTCGGATAGAATTCGAGAAAGCACTCATGGTTCCTCCGGACACGTTGCATGGAGAACCGCTGAACCGAATTTTGCAGGAAGTGAAGATATTTTATGAGGAAGAGGAATATGACAAGGCTCTGGCGTATATCGATAACCTCTTCCCATCGGAAGCTGCCATGCCGATAGAGATACTCGCATCGCGCGGAAGAGTCTTTGAGAAATTACATCGCTTTGAAGATGCCGCAAATGTGTATTCCCGCATGGCGACGCGGGATTCGGAAAATCCTGAATGGTCTTATCGAGCCGCGCTGGCGATGCGTTTAACCGGAGATACCACGACCTGCAACTCGCTATTACAAATAGCTCTCGACACCTATCCAGCATACGCTCCCGCTCGTGTCGAACTTGCGAGCAACGCTTTGGCGCGAGGTGATACAGCCGCCGTACGCACACAACTCGCCGAACTACGCCGCATTCGAGTACCGGTCGATTCGATTCGACAAAGGATTGGGGAGTTAGAGAGGGTAATTAGCGGACAAGCAGGAGCTAGCCCGTAGGTGAGAATTGGAAAATTTTCGCCGTTGTGGGTCTCCAGACCCGCAATGGCTTTAAGAAAAAAGCCACAGCTAATCAGCCGTGGCTTTTCTATTGCAGTTTATCTGAAAATCAGCTATGGTTTCTCGAATTGCATTTTCATCATCAGCAAACCTGTGAGCAGTTTCGGATAAAAGTCGGTGGATTTTTGCGGCATGCGTTCGCCCTGCAACGCCACATCGCGAACCTGTTCGACGCGAGTGGGATTGA
>CAZADO010000327.1:0-3150 GCA_964483885.1 uncultured Alphaproteobacteria bacterium
AACCATGCATAAGTATATTCGCGAAAATCCCGAGTTGGAAAACTATCGCAAAACGTACGACGATATGTACCTGCTTCAGGAACATGTCCTTTCCGAACCGGAAGAAGAAATCTTGGCGCTTGCCGGGAATATCACCGGAACGGCTTCCGATGTTTATCGAAACCTCACCGATGTTGACTTGGATTTCGGATATATTCTCGATGAGAACGGAGATTCGGTTGAAGTGACCGACGCTGGCTGGGTGAGTTGGCGAACAAGCACAGACCGTCGCGTCCGTGAGGACTATTTCAAAGCGGTGTGGAATAAATACAAGCGATACAGAACGAGCATCTCAGCTTTGATGGCGGGGAATATCAATAAGAATGTCTTTCTGACAAAAGCCCGCAAGTATGACAACACACTCCAGCGAGCCTTGAGCTACACGTTTGTACCGGAAGATGTTTATATCAACCTTGTCGAAACGACGCGGAAGAATACAGCGCCGCTTCACAAATACAACGAAATCCGCAAGCGAATACTCGGCCTTGATCACTACCGTCACTGGGATTACTACGTCAGTCTGATTGATGCCGAAGAACCGCGCTACACTTGGGAAGAGAGCGTGAAGATGGTTTTGGACGCTTTAAAGCCCCTTGGCAGCGAATATGTCGGGGATCTTGCTCTCGGGCTGGATCCCGGAAGCGGTTGGGTGGATGTCTATGCCAGCGCCGGCAAGCGTGGAGGAGCGTATTCGAGCTCCTGCTACCAAATCCATCCCTATATGCTCTATAATTTCGATTATGATAAGGGTTTGACGCTGGAGGACGCCAGCACTATCGCGCACGAAGGCGGTCATTCGATGCATACGTTCTATTCCGAAAAGAACCAGCCATATCCGAATAAGGACTATGTCATTTTCAATGCGGAAGTGGCTTCGACGGTCAATGAAGCGCTTATGTCGATGAAACTGCTCGATGAAGCGCGCACCGCTTATAAAAACGCAAAGGGTAAGGATAAGGAAGCCGCCAAGAACCATCTTGTCTATTTATTGGAGCAGAACATCAATTCCGCTCGCGGCACGTTCTATCGCCAGACCATGTTCGCGGCGTGGGAATGGGAAGCGAATAAATTGGGTGAACAGAGTCAACCGATGACATCGGAAAGCTTTAATGCGATTTACGAAGAACTGCTTAAAGAATTCCACGGACCTGCGGCTGAATACGAGGATTTGTCGAGCTATTCCTGGTCCCGGATTCCGCATTACTATCGCGGCTATTATGTGTACACCTACGCGACCAGCTATGCGGCAGCTATAGCTTTGGCGACGGATATTCGCGCCGAGGCGATGGGCGATAAATCGAAGAAAGGCACCACTGAACATTACCTGAAATATCTGAAAAGCGGCAGTGCCAAACATCCGGTGGAACTCCTTGCTGATGCAGGAGTCGATATGACGACGCCCGCGCCGATTGAATCCTTTATCGACTACTTCTCAGACTTGGTTGATGAAATGGATAAGTTGACGCAGTAGCTATTTTACCGAATACGTTCTAAAAATAGCGCCCATGATGTGAAAATCATGGGCGCTTTCTTTATTTATAAATCAAGTGCCAACGGCAATGCAAGGTTATTTTACTTTCGTTTGATTGGCGACCGCCTCGGCGGCTTTTCGGATTTCTTCGGGGTCGCCAAGGTAGTAGTGTTTTATCGGCGTGAGGTCGTCGCGCAACTCGTAGACCAGAGGAATGCCCGTCGGGATATTCAATCCGACGATTTCATCATCGGGAACGTTGTCGAGGTGTTTGATTAGCGCTCTTAGGCTGTTGCCGTGCGCAACGATAATCGTCTTCTTGTCTTGCTGAATAGCCGGCGCGATTGCATCGTGCCAGTACGGCAAAACCCGCGCTTTCGTGTCTTTCAAACATTCGGCGAGTGGCAGTTCATCTTTGGATAAGTGTTTGTAACGCGAATCATTTCCGGGATACAGCACATCAGTTGTTTTGAGTTCCGGCGGTCGGGTATCATAGCTTCTCCGCCATATTTGCACTTGTTCTTCCCCGTATTTCTTCACCGTTTCCATTTTATCCAAACCCTGCAATCCACCATAGTGGCGTTCATTCAATCGCCACGATCGCTCAACAGGAATCCACATCAAATCCATCTCATCGAGCACAATCCATAACGTTCGAATGGCTCTTTTCAGCAGGGATGTGAAGGCAGTATCAAACGTATAGCCTCCTTCCTGCAAGAGAATCGCCGCCTTTTTCGCTTCGGCGCCGCCTTTCTCGGACAGATCCACATCCACCCATCCCGTGAAGAGATTCTTTTTATTCCAGATGCTTTGACCGTGTCTAAGCAGAACTAATTTGTACATGGCGCTTTCCTTTATCTTACCCCCCTTCTTGTCCCCCCGTAAACAGGGAGATATATTCTATTTCACTGAGAATGTCACTTTAACGACCGCCACGACATCTTTGTTCCGGGTCGATGTGTCATAGACGCCGTAGTCAGAGATAGTCGTCGAATAAGGCGCGACGACTTGAATCACGCCCATGCGAGCCTGACGAACCGCGCCAATCGTCCCACGCGCGGCTTTGGCGATTTGCTCTGCGCGCCGTCGGGCGTCTTTGGTCGCTTCCGCCATCAGAGACACGCGCGCTTCATCCAGTTGCGTGTAGAAGAATTCCGGCGAGTTGGAGTTGAACGGGATTCCTTCGCGCATCAAAGCTTGAGCCGCGTCGGCAACCTTGATAATCATGTCAATATCGGACGAGCGAATTTCAAACCATTGCGAGACTTCATGCCCCAGAATGCGTCCGGTGAAACGGCCGTTGTCATCGTATTCCTGATGAGCGATGGAGTAAACGGTTTTGAACGTGATGACCGAATCCGGAACACCGCTTCTTTTCAGAAACTCATTGACGCGCACGCGATAGTTGGCGAGATCAAGAGACGCACGCTGCAGCGTGGGAGCGTTCGCGGTGATGCTCCCTCGCCAAACGGCGTAGTCCGATTCCACCTGCATACGAGCGGACCCGGTGACCGCGATGGCATCCTGAGCGCGTTTCACCTTAACGGCGGCGCCGGAGATAATTAAAGCCGCGATGATGAAACTTAGGGAAAGCGCCACCATGCCCCAGAAAACTTGAGAAAATCGCTCATTCATCTTGA
>CAZADO010000328.1:0-3324 GCA_964483885.1 uncultured Alphaproteobacteria bacterium
GCGGCTCGTCCGCAAGATTTGTCCGCAGTGCAAAGAAACCTATGTTCCCAGCGACGCCGAGCTGGACGCGATGAAACTCACGCCTGATGATGTTAAAGGCAAGGAGTTTTATCGCGGGCGCGGGTGCGTGCATTGCCGCAATACCGGCTACTACGGGCGAACGGGCATCTTTGAGCTTTTGGAGATGAAACAGCCGATGCGGCGACTCGTCTTCGAAAACGCGAACGAAGAAGAATTGCGCGAGATGGCGATCAAGCTCGGCATGATATCGCTGCGAGACGCCGCTTTGAATAAAATTTACTCCGGAATTACAACGCCACACGAACTTCTGCGCGTGACCGTGCAGGAGTATTAGCCCTACGAAAATGAATATTCTGGCCGATGAGGGAATTTATCTCGACGATGAATCAAGGTAGGTAGCGATGCCGACATACACCTATGTTGTCCGCGACAGCGCGGGGAAGCGAATTGAAGACAGTCTGAAAGCCGTCAACTATGAAGCGGCTCTGGAGTCTCTCCGGAAAAAAGGAGCGGGGCAGATTGTCTCGGTGCGCGAAGTTCGCAGCGGTGTCGCGCTCGATGAAATGACCGTCGGCGAGCGGATTAGCGTGACTTTTTATCGGTTGCGCCACCGCGTACCTTTGAAAACGCTCGTTTTTTTCACGCGGCAGCTTTCGACGATGTTCTCCGCCGGACTTACCATCGAGAAATCGATTCAGAATCTCTTGGCTGAAGAGAAAAGCCAGCGCTTCAAGAAGATTCTCGCGCAGGTTTCGACAGACCTTAAGAAAGGCTACGCGCTGTCTGAAGCGATGGCGAAACATCCGGGAGTTTTTTCCAATCTTTATATCGCGCTTGTCCATGCGGGAGAAGTTTCAGGAAACCTGCATGTCATTTTGGAGGAACTGTCCTCCTATTTGGAAACGGTGGCTGACACACGGCAGAAAGTGATTTCAGCGCTGTCGTATCCGGTTTTTTCTCTGGTATTTCTCGCAGGTGTGATTACCTTCCTGCTGTTGGTGGTGGTACCGAGGTTCAGCGAAGTTTATACGCGATTTAATGCGCGGCTGCCGGGGCCAACCCGTATACTCATCGCGCTGTCGCATACGATTTCCAATCACTTCGTGATTGTCGCTTTTCTTGTTATCGCGACTCTGGTGCTACTCTGGATAGTGACGCTCACACCGCGTGGAGGGTATATCTCGGATAATATCAAGCTGCATTTTCCGGTTTTTGGAGGATTGGTGCGCAATAGCTTGATGGATAAATTCTCACGTACGTTCGGGATTCTCATCGGTTCCGGCGTACCGGTACTCGAATCGCTGGGTCATGCGATACGTGTGGTGGAGAATCGCGTCATTGGTCGAGGATTGCGTGAAGCGCGCGGTTTGATTAAGGATGGCTATGCGATTTCGGTTTCCTTGAAAAAAACCCGTGTCTTCCCGGCGATTCTCGTACAGCTTATCGCGACAGGCGAGGAAACCGGCGATATGGATAAGCTCTTAGATAAAGCGGCGCAGTTCTATGAGAAGCAGGTGGACGCGACCATCAGTCGTCTGACATCGCTAATCGAGCCGCTCCTGATTATCATGATTGGTGTTGTCATTGCGCTGATTCTGATATCGGTATATCTGCCGGTCTTTATGCTCGGACGAGCTGTCCAGATGGGCGCGTAAATGGCGTGGGATTCCCTTCCAAACGCGTTACTCTATCTATGGTCAGCGATTTCCGGAGCAGTGCTGGGCAGTTTTGGAAACGTCCTTATCTACCGCTTGCCCCGCGAACAGTCTATCGTCAAGCCCGCATCGCGTTGCCCGCACTGTGGTCATCGTGTCCGGGCTTTTGACAATATTCCCGTTATCAGCTATTTGATATTGCGCGGTCGATGCCGTGATTGCGGCGATTCGATTTCCATCCGTTATCCGCTGATTGAGCTTGCGTCGGGATTGCTTTTCTTGGGTGCGGCGATAGGTTTCGGCTGGTCGCTCGCGACGCTCTTTTACGGATTGCTTTTAGTGGCGTTGCTTGTCTTATCGATTATTGATATCGAAGAGGAGTGGCTGCCTTGGGTGATTACATTTCCGATGACCGCGATTGGGCTGCTCGGTGCGGCGTTGGGAGCCACGCTGCTGTTTATCGATTCACTGATTGGCGGAGCATCGGGACTGGCTTTTTTCGGTTTTATGGCTCTCCTCGGTTTTATTGTGAAGCGGGAAACAATGGGGGGAGGAGATATCGTTTTCGGTTTGATGGCGGGAACGTTTCTGGGGTGGGAGATGACGTTCCTTATGATTTTTCTGGCGTGTCTCTTAGGATTACTGGCGCACCTTCATCTGGTCGTTTTCGTTATTCTTCGTTTCCTGCGACTTGTGCGTCGCGAGCGCGAAATTAAGCCGATTATTTTCGGTCCGTTTCTTTCGGTGGGAACGGCGCTGGTGATATTCTGGGGAGATGAGATTCTTTCGACCGGAACAACATTAGCACTCATCACGGGGGATAAAATTGCGGCTTTTTTATTCAGGATTTTATGGTGAAATCAATGTGTAATGAATTGAGAACTATGTATTAAGGAGTGGGTAGATTAGAGTGAAATGAGGAGAATTTGAGTATAAAGCCTATCTGTGAGAAAGGACTTGACTTTTGCGATGTAAAATGTTAAATTACTGTATTATGGAAAGCTTAACGAGAAAAAACTCTCTAATAAAAACGTTGGACCGGTCCCTTCAGGGACTAAATTGATTCTCTTTTAGGAGGAGACATGCTGCGGAATTTATTTGTATTCATTCTTGTGAGCATCGTTGCAGTCGGGCTGCTTTGGGCGGCTCCTGAAAAGGTTGTTCACAAGCAGAAGATGGACCAAAACCTCCCCGTATTCGGAACATCGAATGATCCCGATATCACGGTTGGCGCTGCGCCCTATCGACCGACATCCCAGCATTTGGATGACTATGTCGGAACGATCGATACAGCGGGTACGACCTGGTATGATTATCAGCATAACGGTACTGCCGGAAAGATGATCAGCACAGATGATTTCGGAATGATTTCCGTTGTTTGGATGAACGGTTTGAATGCTCAGCAAAATCCCCGTTACGTGTATTACAACGTCTGGGATCCGGGAATGGGCGATTTCATGTACGGGAATATCGGTATTCGTATTGATGCGTCCGTGCGCGCCGGTTATATCAGTCAGGCAACCACAGCGGATGGATTCTGTTTCCCGGCGTTCCATGAGCAAACAACCGGTGATAATGCGCACGCTACTTCAGCGATTGACTATTGCGCTTACTGCGAGGCTTTTACGGTTGTGGAACCGGCATGGTG
>CAZADO010000329.1:0-4972 GCA_964483885.1 uncultured Alphaproteobacteria bacterium
TCATTCAATTTAAAACTCCGTGCGGAGATGTTTGTTCTCATCGTGAGCCCTTTCTTTGTTGAATCGATTGTCTATATTATTCCGAGTGGGTGCCACACCCACCACGGCGGGTTCATAAAGATGCTCCCCTTTTAGTACCCCCCTTAGTCCCCCCTGCTAAAGCAAGGGGGAAATTCTATGTTATCCGGCACGCGGGTGAGCTTGTGTATAAGCCGCTTTAAGCCGTTCGATAGATACTCGCGTGTAAATCTGCGTCGTAGCGATGCCGCTGTGTCCCAGCAGCTCTTTAATCGCTATAAGATCCGCGCCATTATCCAGCAGATGCGTGGCAAAACAGTGGCGCAGGAGATGCGGCGACACCCCTTTGCCTGCTGAAATCCGCGACAGTTCGCGGTGTACAATTCGGTACGCTCGAAATCGCGAGAGCGGTGAGGCGCTGTTCGAGAGGAAAAGTATTCCCGTATCGGGCTTATTCCGCTCGGTCAAATAGGATTTGCGACAAGCGAGATACGTTTTTAAGCGTGCGGCAACGGTTTTGCCGAAGGGGCACACACGCTCTTTCCCGCCTTTGCCCATGACGCGAACGGTTTGCCCGCCTGTATCCACTTTTCCCAGCGTCAGCTCTGTCAATTCCGAAACGCGAATCCCGGTTCCATAGAGCAATTCAAGCAGTGTCCGGTCGCGCTGCGATATGAAATCCTCGCCGCAGGGCGAATTCAGAAGTTCGAGTAATTCATCGGATGAAATCGCCGGCGGTAGATGCTTTGGGATACGCGGTGTACGCAGGATGCTGAGCGGATTGGATTTCAGCACTTCCCGACGCACGAGGAAATGACCGAAAGCGCGTAATGCGGCGAGTTTTCGCGAGACGGAACTCCGCGAAAGCTGCACTTTTAAAAGAACGGACAGATAGTCGCGCACTCTGTCAGCATCAAGCAACTCTGCCGGTGTTCCTTCGAAAGTATCCGACTCTTCGAGAAAAAGAATGTACTGGTTGAGGTCACTGCCATAGGCGTCAACAGTCCGCGGACTGAGCTCGCGGTGATGGCTGAGATCAAGCAGAAAATCGGTTCGAAGTTCACGAAGAGTGTTCATGACGCTGTGCTCTCGCTTCGCCATTGCGGGTGAGGACACCCACAACGGCGGACATTTTTCTCTGTACGTGAATTCTTTTTGTTCCGGCCGGGTTACCACGCGCGATTATTTCATCGGTTCGTTAGACAGTGATTTGCGCTGAACCCGGCTCGGCGATGTATGGTATTCCCCTGCTAAAGCAAGAGGGAAATCATTAGGATTCAACAGGAATCTTAACTTTACATTGCGGGCACACTTTAACCGTTCCCGATTTCAAAGCCCGCTCTTCCATATAGGGATGCCCGCATTCCGGGCACGGTTCCTTTATCGGCGGATACCACGATACAAAATCGCATTTCGGATAATTCGAGCAGCCGTAGAACGTGCGCCCTTTTTTCGAGCGTTTCCGGCTGACTTTTCCGTCGCAATCCGGACGAGGGCAATCCACTTCGGGACCGGCGTCGAGCGAAATGATAGTCTTGCACTTGGGATACCCTGAACAACCCAAGAACTGACCGTAAGGCCCGTGGCGAACGAGCATGGGCTTGCCGCATTTCGGACAGACTTTATCGGTGGTCTGTTGTTCCGATTCCAGCGGCTTGATGTTTTTACATTCGGGATACGCCGAGCAGCCTAAGAATTTACCGTGCCGACCCCATTTGATAATCATCGGGCTGCCGCACTTCTCGCAAACCTGATCCGTTTTTTCTTCCGTCTGTTTGCGCAACTCTTTGGTTTTGCCTTTGACTTCTTCCAGCGAAAGATTGAACGGAACGTAGAAATCGTCGACGACTTGCTCCCATGAGATTTTCTTGTTCTCGATGGAATCAAGCTCTTCTTCCATTTTAGCGGTAAAGGAAACGTTGAAAATATCCGGGAACTGTTCCACGAGAAGCTTGTTGACGGTTTCGCCGAGCTCGGTGGTATGGAAGCGGCGCTCTATTTTCTCGATATAGCGGCGCGCCGTCAGTGTCGTAATAATCATCGCGTATGTGGACGGCCTGCCGATTCCCAGTTCATCGAGTTCTTTAACAAGCGAGCCTTCGTTATAGCGTGGCGGCGGTTGGGTGAAATGCTGCTTCGGCTCTAATTTATTCAGCTTGTACGTTTCGCCGACGGTGAGCTTCGGCAATTCCCGCGAGGCTTCTTCTTCCGTGCGGTCATCGTAGAGTTGCTGATAGCCTCTGAATAGTGTACGGCGGCCTGTCGCACGCAGTTCGCCTTTCCCGGCTTTTATGGTTGCGGTTGTGCTTTGAAAGTGCGCATCCGCCATCTGGGAAGCAACGAAACGATTCCAGATAAGTTCGTAGAGTTTCAATTGGTCGGCGCTGAGGAACGACTTCACGATCTTGGGTTCCCGATGAACGTCTGTGGGACGGATCGCTTCGTGAGCATCCTGCGCCCGGCGGCTTTTCTTGAAAAAGCGCGGCTTCTTGGGAAGAAAATCTTCGCCGAATTGCTTGGTAATGTGCTTACGCACCGCTTCAAGAGCTTCGGCGGCTGTGCGTGTCGAGTCGGTTCGCATATAGGTAATCAGTCCAACCGGCCCTTCTTTCCCAAGCTCGATGCCTTCATAGAGAGCCTGTGCGACCATCATCGTTTTCTTATTCGAGAACCGAAGCCGGCGCGCGGCATCCTGTTGGAGCGTGCTGGTCGTATAGGGCGGCGACGGCGAACTCTTGACTTTTTTCTCTGTTAAATCCGCGAGGGTGAAGGTTGCTTTTTCGAGCGCCGTGACGATTTTCTTCGCGTCGGCTTCTTTCGGAATGTCTTTATCGACTTTTTTACCCTGCCATTTGAAAAGCTGAGCCTGAAACGCTTCCTTTTTCTTCGTCAGCAGGTCTGCGGTAATCGACCAGTATTCCTGAGGTTTGAACGCGCGGATTTCCGCTTCGCGCTCGCATAGAAGCCGCAGCGCCACCGACTGTACGCGCCCGGCGGAGAGTCCGCGTGCAATAATCTTCTGAATAATCGGTGAGACTTTATAGCCGACGAGTCTGTCCAGAATCCGGCGCGCTTGTTGAGCATCCACTCTGGCTTGATCGATTTTTCCGGGGTGAGCGATACCGTTCCTCACTGAAGCCGGGGTAATTTCATTGAAGAGAACCCGGTGTACGTGATTCTCGGTTGTGCGGATTATTTGCGCAATATGCGCTGCAATCGCTTCTCCTTCACGGTCTGGGTCAGTTGCGATGAATATTTCTCCAGCTTTCTTCGCTTTACGAGAAAGTGTGTCTATAACGCTCTGTTTCCCCTGAATGACCTCATATTTCGGAGTAAAGCCATTTAAAACGTCAACACCAAGGCTTCGCTTTGGCAAGTCAAGAATGTGACCGACGGAGGCTTCGACCAGATAGTCTGCTCCGAGGTATTTTTCTATCGTGCGCGCTTTTGCCGGTGATTCAACAATTACCAGCTTCATCGTCGCCTTTTTCTTGGCCTTTGGCATGAATTCCTTTCAGATAAGCAAAAGCTTTAAGCTTACGCTCAAAGCTCGAAAAAAACAGTTACTTCGTTTGTGGACTTTATTTTCAAATTCATGACACCGACATTTAAGTCCGTGCATTAAATATGCCTCTTTCGCTACAGCCTTTAGTGGACGGAATCCGATGGAGGCTGTGGAAAAGAGAGGTTCGTGGGAGTCGTCCAACCCTGAATATCATTTTCCATAAGATGAGACGCAACGATGATTTTAACTTCGTCCTCAGTCACCCGCGAGTGTCCCACCATTAATATCTGTTCCAGAATCAGTTCTATATCTCCGGTATCCAAAACGCCCAAATGCTGTAATTGGAGCAGGTATCCGTAGGCTTTGGGATTCAGAAACAGTTTTTCGATACGGTGAAGCACACGCTGGGAATGCGGAAGCTGGACATCATCCGGCTCGCGGCGCTTGACACGTTTTTGAAACCGCTCGATGAAAAACGAGAGAGCGGTGGCGACTTCCCGCGGAGTGAAACCTCTCTGCAAAAGATCGTCAGATATCGTCTCAACTTCCTCTAATCCCACACGTTGAGAACGAATTTCCCCTATCACGTACATTAAGATTTCAACTAAACGCTGGTCCATTGATCCCCTTTCGAAACGCGCTGATCAAAGGCAACTTAGCAGCCACATAATTCGCAAAGACTTTTGTAAGGTAATCAATTAATCCGGGAAAGGCAAGAGAAAAACGCAAGGAAATCATGCTATGTCATCGCTCCATGACATTTCTTGTATTTCTTGCCACTTCCACAGGGACAAGGGTCGTTTCGACCGACTTTTTCGACGCGAACCGGCTGTTTTTTGCCTGCTGGAGCAGCCCCGCCGGGAGGCGGCGTTTGACCGCCGGCTTGAGCGAAAGCCATCCCGGAACTGTCTGCATGAGAATAACTGGCCCTCTGAACGGTTTGTTCATGAGACGCGGGGGCTCCGACCGGTTCGCCTTCCGGCCTCAGTTGCGCACGAAAAATAAACCGTAACGCCTCCTGATTAACCTCATCGAGCATGGACTGGAATTGTTCGAATCCCTCCTTTTTATACTCGATAAGCGGGTCTTTCTGACCATAAGCGCGCAGTCCGACACCTTCCTTTAGACGGTCCATCTCATAGAGATGTTCCTTCCACTTCTCGTCAATAACGCGCAGGATAGCAATACGCTGCAACTGATCAAAAAGTTCCGCTCCAAGGCTTTTTCGCCGACGTTCGTAGAGTTCGAGGATTTTTTCCTCCACGGCGTCTCTCGGGTCTTTTCCATCCGATGTAAGCGCACCGATGCCTCTAAGACTGATGGTGTCTAAGAGAAAAACTTTCAGCAGGTCTTCCTGAAACTCCGTTGAAAGCCCGCTTCCCTCTTCCTCAGATACATGTTTTTCAAAAAGGTAGTCGAGGTAATCGGAAATCATTTCATGTACCAGAG
>CAZADO010000330.1:0-10225 GCA_964483885.1 uncultured Alphaproteobacteria bacterium
AGTTCAAGAATTCTATCCACGAGGAGCATCGGGTAGCGATGGGGAATCAATCGTTCGATAGCTTGAGCATCGAAGACATAACCCGTTCCTGATTTGCTGCCGTATTTGCGTGTGATGAGGGTTTTTTCGTACTCTTTGCGCAAGAGTTTGGCCAACTCTATATGAGCTGCATGGCCGGATCGCGCCGCCAAAACATGACCGCGAATCGGTAATCCCACGAGCGTGAGATCCCCGATAAGATCCGCAACTTTGTGCCGCGCGGGTTCGTTCGGAAACCGTAAGGGGCGATTGCCCAGTGTTTCTTCGCCAAGAACAAGATCTTCTTTTCGCAAATGGAAAAGCTGCGCCAAATTTTTTAATTCAGTCATATCCAATTCTTGATCAACGAAGACAACCGCGTTGTCAAGATTCCCCCCTTGGATGAGACCACTCTCTTTTAATGATTTTGCTTCGGACAGCAAACAGAAGGTGCGCGCGGGAGCAAAGTCTTTGACGAATTCATCCATCGAATAAAGAGACGTGTACTGCGTTCCCAATGAGCGATTGGGATAGTCAATCATATACGTCACTCGAAATTCATTGGAAGGAACGATGACCAGATCTACACCCTGCTCTTCATTGTGATAGATGAGCGTTTTCTCTATCGCCAGATATTCGCGGGGCGCATCCTGTTCAATCACGTCGGCTGAAATCAAAGCCTCCACGAATTCTTTTGCACTTCCGTCCGCGGCAGGCGGCTCGTCTCCATCCACCTCAATCGTGAGATTATCGATTCCCAAACCGGCGACGGCGGCTAAAATATGTTCGACCGTGTGAATCTCCGCTCCATTGCGTCCCAACGTCGTTCCGCGATCCACCAGAACAACTTCTGTGACCAGAGCGGGAATCACCGGCTTCTCCGATAAATCCGTTCTGACAAAACGGATGCCTGTATTGATTTCAGCCGGTTGGAAAGTCAATTTCGACGTATGGCCGGTATGCAATCCAACACCGCTAAGAGAAACTGATTTCGCAATGGTTTTTTGTTTGGTGCCGGTCATTTTTTCGTCTCCGGTAACTGTTCCTTCAACTGCTTTTCAATCGCGCGAACTCTGCGGAGTAAATCAGGCAGGCGAGTGAGGGCTGCTTCAATGCGACGCCAGAGATTGTGCGACCTCGCTGGAGTCCCGGAAACAACCGTTTTATCCGGAACACTCTGCCCTACTCCGGATTGAGCTCCAACTTGGACATCGTCTCCGATAGAAATGTGCCCCACAAAACCCACTTGACCTGCGATACGCGCTCCCTTGCCGATGCGCGTACTGCCGGAAATTCCCGTCTGAGCTGCAATAACACTGTTGCTTCCGATATCGACGTTATGTGCAACTTGAATTAAGTTATCCAATTTCGTTCCCGAACGGACACGCGTTTCTCCCAATGTGGCTCGGTCAATCGTCGTATTCGCTCCAATCTCCACGTTGTCTTCGATAACCACCGTTCCCACTTGAGGAATTTTCCGATAGCGATCCGAATCCGGAACGAATCCGAATCCGTCGGAACCCAAGACAACACCGGGTTGAAGAACAACGTGATTACCGATATGTACACGCTCCCGAATCGAGGTATTCGAGTAAATTTTGCAGTCATTTCCTATATGACAATCGGGGCCGATAATCACATGAGGAAACAAAATCGTCCGTTCTCCGATTCGTGTCCCGCGGCCTACAAAGCAAAAAGCTCCAATCGCCGCGCTCTTATCGACGTCTACTCCCTCTTCCAAAACCGCTGTGGGATGAACTCCAACACTTACCCAAGGTTCCTGTGGAAAAAAGCGTTCGAGTAAGGTTAGAAATGCCATGTAAGGATTTTCGACTTCAATCAGTGTCAAACCGGAAGCGGATGTGCCTGCGGGAACTAAAACAGCACCCGCTTTCGACTGGGACAGATACTGCACATATCTCGGATTCGCCAGAAACGTCACTTCCGTCGGGCGCGCGGATTCAATCTTACCGAGGCCTTCGATAAGACGATCTCCATCGCCGATGACTTTCCCACCGACGAAGGCAGCCAATTCGTTTACCGTGAGCTTCACCGCCACGAATTACTCCTTCTGGAGAAGTTCCAGCACTCGATCCGTTATATCGTATTCCGCTTTCGCGTGAACGATGTTTCCCTGCGTTGCGTCGAAAATGAAGTCATAGTTTTCTTCGTCGCCGATTTTCGTAATCGCGGCGTTGATTTTTTCCACCACAGGGCGCGTTAGTTCAAGATTCCTCTGGAAGAGTTTGCCATCCTGTCCCCAAATTTCCTGCTGAAATTGTTGAGCTTGAAAATAGAGACTTTGCAGCTCCTCTAATTTTTCAGCCTTTTTCTCATCGGAAAGCAGCAGTTTCTGTTGTTCCAGTTGGGTTTCCAAATCCTCTACTTGCTGACGCATACTCCCGGCCTGCGTTTCCCATTCCCGATTTTCTTCGGCAAGTTTTGCTTGAGCTGCCTGCGAATCCGGAAACTCCGTCAGAATACGTTCGGAATCAATGTACCCGACTTTCAAATCGCGTGCCCAACAAATCGACAGCATGCCAGGCAAAATCAGGAGAAAAAGGACGGTAAACGATAAGCGCTTCATGACTGACTCCCATCAGCTATTTTGATAATCTGTGTTTTTAAATATCGCGTTAGAAGAAATGGTTTAGAAGCCGCGCCCAAATTGGAAATGGGGTTCCCATCTTGTGGTACGCAGGCCGTTGCTGTCCAGGTAATCCAAACCCAAACCATAATCGAGCCCAATCATACCAACAAACGGCATGAAGAGTCGAATTCCAAGACCGACAGAGCGTTTCAAATCCGAAGGATTGGTTTCCTCGAAGTTACGCCAGACATTCCCTGCTTCCGCGAACGTGAGCAGGAAAACCGTGGGATTGCGTAGAATCGGAAAACGCAGTTCAAGACTCTGCTTGAAAAGCGTTTTCCCTCCGACCGCATACCCTGCGTACTGAGGTCCCACCGAGCGTTCATCATAGCCGCGCAGGCTTGTTCCCAGAGAAAGACCACTACCTCCCATAAAGAAATAGTCAAAGTAAGGAATGTCACTCGGATTACGCGTTAATCCATCCATCGCTCCCGCTTCAGACTGTGAAACCAAAACAAATCCGGCTGGGAGAGGTAAATACCATTTCGATGACACACTCGCTTTGACAAACTGGTCATTGCCGCCCAGAACTCCGCCCGTCAGCTCCGTCCGAAGCAGATTCACGGAACCGCTGGAAGGAAATTCCGGATCATCACGACTGTCCCGCGTGACGATTTGCGTCAAACTCGAAGAAAAACGTGGTTTGTTTTCCTGCAAACTTCGCGGATTCGACGCGCGAAAACTTGAGGTGAAATTGGAATACTCCGTGCGATCCAATCGGTAAATATAATCGAGGCGAAAATAGTCATCCGGCCATTTTAAGCGTCTTCCAAGACGAACCGTGCCGCCGATAATATCTTCATCGAAACCATAATAGCTTCCGCCGCGATGGGTATCGAAGAAAGAAACACCGATCAGGGTTCGCGTATCGAACAGCCACGGCTCCGTGAACGAAATCGAAAAAGAGCGATAGACTTTACCGAAATTCCAGTCGAGCGAAAATTGATGTCCATTCCCCAGCAGGTTGTTCATTTGAAATCCAAGCGTGCCAATAAAACCATCCCGCTGAGAATACCCCGCCGATACCATCGCCTGGTCTGTAGATTTCTCCTCGACATTGATATAAAGATCCACTTCATTATCGGAAATCGGAACGACATCCGGGACAATATTCGCGAAATAATTCAGAATGGTTACTTCACGTATCGAACGACGCAGGCGAGAGACATCGAATGTTTCACCGGGATAAAGCACCAACTCACGCCGGATGATTTTTTCTTTCGTCTTTGTATTTCCTTCGATGTGAATGCGATGAACTTTAAACTCATTGCCTTCGCTGACGGAAATATGGACATCGACCGTATCGGCGCCGCGTGGTTTTTCCGCCGGTTGAAGTCCGGCATAGATATATCCGCGGTCGTAGTATTTCGCACCAATTTCCTGCAATCCCTGTTGGAATTTTTTCTCGTTATAGCGGTCACCGCGAGTTACTAAAAGATTTTCTTCGAGGGCACTCTGAGAAAACAGATCCTGACCGGACCACGTGATTTTTCCGTAATGATAAACCAGACCTTCTTTTACCGTGACGGTGACAATCATCCGGCGCAGATTCGGAGTGTAGCTTATCGTATCCGAAACCACTTCGAAATCCCGGTAGCCTTCTTCGCGATAGAATTCTCCCAACAGCTTCAGATCTTCACTGAATTTCTCCTCATTGAATTCCCCGGAACGGAAAAACGTTTTCTTGCGTGTCTTTTTAAATCGTTTGCGCAGTGTCTTATCCGAAAAAGCTTCGTTTCCTTCGAAATTAATTCTCTTGATCTTTACTTTCTTGCCTTCGGTTATCATTACGTTAACGACTTGTCGTCCAGTACTCGTTGACTCATAGGTTTCCGTTTCCACTTTCGCCAACAAATATCCTTTTGAGGCATATTTTTCTTTCAGGCGATTCTTCAGGCGCACAACATCTCGAGGATGTAAAACCTGTCCGGGTGTCAGTCCAATCGCAGCGTCAAGGTCATCACCTTTCAGCTTTCGATTCCCTGAAATTTGAACTTCCT
Organism: uncultured Alphaproteobacteria bacterium; assembly: GCA_964483885.1. Lineage (GTDB taxonomy): Bacteria > Electryoneota > RPQS01 > RPQS01 > DYHQ01 > JAUXGA01. The sequence goes on from CAZADO010000330.1 coordinate 4,669, forward strand.
CTAATCGCGGGTATTCTTCCACGTGAATAATGAGGTAGATTCCCTCGGCGACTTCTCGGTCTTCTAAGATTTGAATATCCGAAAATAAATCCAAACGCCAGAGCTGCCGGACAGCTCCTTGGATATCATCCCCGCTGACTTCCTTGCCGACAGCGAGTCCTGAATAAGCTCGGATAAGCCCAGCATCTGTCGTCTGGTTTCCTTCGATAGAAATTCCCAAAATGCGGAGTTTAGGAGGCTCTGCGGCGTAACCAAGAAGAGTGAAAACAAGAAATGAAAGGATAAGTAATCCGTGAATCCGTCGCATGAATGACTTCCAAATGGGTGTGAGGATATTTATTCAGTGTATGTCAAGGTTCCAGAGCAAATACATATTTTAGGGAAACCGATTCATCCTGTTTCCGTTCCAAATCATCATATTCGAAAGAGAAATCCATAACCAAATCGCGGGAAATAGGTCGCATGCGAAATTCCATCGTCCAGAAATGCACCAGTCCCAATCGTTTTCCCTCGAGGCCGACTTCTTCCGCTTCAGCAAGCTCGCCCGTGTATGAAAAGAACAGATCTCGCGTCAGATATTTCCCGACGGTGAGCTGTGATCCCGTGAAGTAACGGAATCCGAAGGATTGTTCGAGCGTATCCGCGGGAGTCGTACTGCCGCGCCTCGACCTGTAGCGGCTTTGAAGCGTCGGCGCGACGGAGAGCACATCGAGTCCTGTCCATCTTTCGATACGGCGTTCAAAAGGTCGCAGCACGCGAGCCCGCAGAGCGCGTTCCATAATTGCTCCGCCTACGCGCCACGCTTGACCGCTCATATCATTAACAGAATAACCCAACAGAGCAAGGACTTGTTCCGGGCTGGATTCATAATCGGTTTCCAAAACGACCGTCAACTCATCAAGTCTACCTTCGCGAGCCCGAATGCCGGTCTCCCGGTCAATGACGTAGAGCGTTAAGTAAACAGGAATCTGCCGTCCCAGTGTATCTTGCCCTGTCGTTTCGGCGCGCCCGCTCATAATTGGTCGCGGATCCGACGCATCAAACTCAGCGACGACTTCTTCTATATGAAAGGTCTGATCCAGATAATCGACGGTGCCTCGCAGGGAAGTCAAGCGTCCGATGCCGTGAAAACTTTCTTCGGAAATTCTTCCTTCTAACAGCACTCCCTGGCGGGAAGAGTTTATCTCGGCATCCACGTCGAGCCTGTCGATTAGATCGGCAAAATTCCTCCAGAGCTGCGAATCCTGCCAATCAGCAAAGAGATCCGAATCTTTCAAACCCGTGAATTTGGCATAATAATGATTTCCTTCTTCGGGAATGACTCGCAAATTCCATCGAGCTTCCGTCAGAAGATTCAGAAGCCAGCGTGCAAAACGAGACGGCCTGCCTGAACCCTGCAGAAAAGGAAAGGTCACGGTCGCATTGTGAAAAGCCGCATCCCCTTGAATCACCAGATGATCCTCTTCCCATGACAGCGTAACTGCAGGAGTTACTGGAGAGCCAAAGGTGAAATTGCCGACCCAATCGGGAGCCATAAATCCCGGAAAACGGAGCGGCATTCCGTTTTCGAAAGTGGAGATTTCGATAACTCCCAGATTCACGGCCGGATTTTTAATATGAATCGGCATCAGGTTTGCCGCCATCATTGACACCGAATCCGTCTGTGAACGAATCGTAAGCTGATGAGAACCGCTGTGGAAGTTCAGTTGCCCATATTCAAGCACTCCCCCGGGCGAGAGTCGCATTTTCAAACTTGTTTCGACGGAATTCGGAGTGATATCCGTAAAAGTAAACTTCCCATCGGTCAGAGAAAGTTCCGCGCCAAGAAACTGAGGATTATCCCAGGTGCCTCCGATTCGAGCTCGCAGTGTTCCATCTCCTTTGTGTGAACGAAAACCACCCGCGAGTTCTTCAAGAATGCAAAGGAATTCACCCTCTCCGGTAATTTCGCCAGCGAACTGCCCTCCGGGAAAAGGATTTGTTTCGAGGAAACCCTGCAAACCATAGCGACCGGTTCGTTCCATTCGGGCTATCGGAATACGAATGCGCCTTTGACCGTCTCTATCGAAATCCCAATTCACCTGTGCGGTTAATGTATCAAAGGAAATGTCTTGCAGAATGTGTCCTTGATAAACGGAGAGCATCGCATTGACCGTCGGATCCGAAAGACGTCCGCTAATAACGGCGCGCGTATTGAGCCGTCCATCGAGCCAGCCTCCGTGACCCGTCAGAGTTTGTAAAATCTCGTCGGCAACTCGCTCCCCGCTCGATGCTGTCAGTTCAACCGAATCTGTTTCCCAATCCAGATGACCTGTCGCCGAAAAAACACGACCGATGTCTCGCCCGAAAATAAACTGCCTTACATCACAGCGACTCCCGAAACCCTCTAACTCAACCGTACTCCAATAATCACTAACACCCAGAGCTTCTCCGTCCACAAGGCTGAGGTCTGCCGTCCAGGTCGGCATGTCGAGAGCTCCGCCTACGTGAACATATCCGGCAATGGTTCCACGTATCCGCGCTTTTTCCAGAATAGGAATATGAATCGGAAGCTGCTCCAGCGGGATTCCGTGAATCTCCAAATCGAGATCTATCTCGGAATCTTTCGGCCACACGACACCTGACATCGTCGCGAAATCCGCCAAACGCATTTCGCGAACGTCAATACGATCAGGTTCCACGGCGAGATCGAACGTTCCGGTTAAATCTTTGTCCGCCGCGATTTCCCACCCCCCTAAAAGTACAAGCGGAGCCTGTTCAGGGCGAACATAGCTACCACGAAGCGCTACATTCCGAACTTGAGATAACGCTGTGGGGAGCTCGGTAGTACTGTCAATCGTCGCTGCGAGATTAAAGCGTCCCGAAAGACTGCCTCCTTCAAAATCCGCATGCACGTCCAAAAAAGGCAGATACTCATGAAGCGCGGTCGGATGCGTCAGAGCCAACCAGAGTTGTTGAGCATGTATAATTTCTGCCGATATGCCTTCGGGGACAAACGCGAAATCCACTCGAGGAACTTGATCAACTCCATCGGTGACAAACTGCCATTTCCCGGATTTGTGTCGTATGCGTCCAGAAAGAATCGTCTCGTTTAAGCTGTCCGTGACAACCATCGTTGTTTTCGGTTCTTTTCGTGTTCCACGAACACTCACCTTGAGATTCGAAGCGCGCAATGTTCCCTGAGGTTTGCCGGAGTTCAGTGCAAGCTCGCCTTCGAATGATATAGGAAAATCGGACTGTTGCAATGAAACTTCGCCGGAAACGAGAAGTGTTCCCACATCACTTTCAGCAACAAACTGCTCCAATTCTACACGCGAACGCGATAGAGAAATCCGCGAGGAAATATCATGAAGTTGAAGCGGTCCAAATCGAGCTTCATCGCTTTCCATCTTGAGAAGGATTTGAGGATCAAGCAAGTCTCCGCGCACATCAAAACCAACCGCGAGTTCTCCGGAAAACAGGTTCGCATTCCCCACCAGCATATCCGCAAAATTCTCACCTTTCAAAGAACAGAATTCGCCATGAATATCCCAAGCGGAGCCGCGACGAAGACAAATCTGACCATCTGCTTTTAAACTGCATCCGTGCGACGCGATGTTCACTTGAGAAAAACGAAGGGTATCCGCGAAAAAATCCAATTGAGTTCGGTTTAAGTCAATTGTTCCGAAACCTGGGATATTCGCCTGCAACCCGGTGAAATCCAAATCTCCTTCCGCTTGAAGAATGGTATCTCGCGCTGAGAACCGCACCCGCGCCAGAGCATTCCCGCCACACAATATTATGCTGTCCGGCAATGTGAAAAGAGACGCGATCTGCGCACCTCCAAAAGAAACTTGCGCGACAGCATCAAAACGTTTCTCTTTCGTCTTCGCAGTGGCCGAAAGCTGTGCGGTACCTTTGGACTGTTCTAAAAAGCTGCCTTGAGATCTGAGATGAAAGGAACCTGTGTGGTCTTGAAAAATCTTTCCGCTGAATTCAGAGAGCAGTGATAGTGTATCACGTGAATCAATCAGAAAAACTTCCGCATCTCGAAACGCTATCGTGGATAGATTATCGAGGCGATTCAACGCTCCATAAAATCCAGATGGTAGAAACAACTTAGGCAGCAGCGCTGTGGTTGTATCCGGTTTCTTTTTGACAGTGTCAGAAACAATGAATAATCGCGGATGGTGACATTCGATTCCCGCGAGAGCGCGTTCGAGCCGGGTAGGCGAGATCAGAGCGCGCCAAGGATGAATATTCGCGGTCGCGTGTTCAATTTCGAGATGACTGCCTGTTTCACTCAAAGGCAACGATACGCCGGTGAAGCGAACACTCCTCCAACTGACACTGACATTCTCAACTTCCGCATTCGAACCCAGATGTCGCTGCAGGTAGGCCACCAGCGTCCGTCGCGATGTTTCATTGATAAACGAGCGCGGCACCGCCAACGATAGTATCACCACAGCGACGGCAACCGCCAAGAAAAAAATCGCGAGGACTGTTTTACGTTTGGACCATCGCATCTCTTTTATCTATCGATCACCTTCCCAGGCGAAAAGTCCGCCCGGATCAAGCAGCTCCAGTTTCTGATTCCAAGAGAGAGCATGGTTACTATTGCCGGTCATTGGAATCCTCTCAGGTTCGTTCGAGAGCGGCAGGCTAAGTTTCGGAGGAACGATGCGTCGCAGATTTACTCGCAGAATAATTCCCAGACGTCCATGCGAGCCGAAGAAAAGGGAACTCGCGGGAAGTTGATACACCGTCCCGGTACTCCCACCGACAAACGTCTCGATATTCCCCGCCGCAGTAAATACTTCCATCGAAAGCATAAGGCGCTGAACGAGACGTCGGGTTACGTCGAGAGACGAGAGTGTTCCATCTGCGATGAGCCCTCCAAGAGTTGTACGCTGAGATTCAGCATTAAAGAAACCGAGGTAGTCCGCCGATAATTGAGAAAGCCGTGTCCCTGCCCAATACCAACTGGAAAAGGTATCTCCCCCGCATTCTCCTTTGAGAGTTCCCAGAAGCAGCGTTAAGGTTCTGATATGCAAGCGTGAAAAATCCGATGGAAAGGAACTGCCGGTTCCGAGTGGGAGAAGTTTCAGATGTTCATGCCTTGCCATTTCCACAGCATCTTTGACAGCCTGTAGGCTCGCCGGAGCAATCACCGTTCGAGGCTGCTCCTGCAGCAGTTGATTACCGAAACGTCTTCGCAGTGATGTATAGACTTCTCGAGATACTTCCACAGCTTTCACCTTTGCACCCGACCGTAGCGTCGTTCGCGTTTTTGATAGGCTTCAATAGCCCGGTAGAGTTCAGGGCGGCTAAAATCCGGCCACCGCACATCCGTGATATACAACTCCGTATAAGCCAATTGCCACAACAAGAAATTTGAGATTCGGAATTCCCCCGATGTGCGCACGAGCAAATCGGGATCAGGCAATCCTGCCGTATAGAGGCAATTCCCAAACGTTTCTTCTGTTAGCGGCAACGCGGGATTTTCCAGAAAGGCTGCAACAGCATCGAGGATTTCCTGCCGTCCGCCGTAGGAAAGAGCGAGATTCAGCGTCAAACC
>CAZADO010000331.1:0-4195 GCA_964483885.1 uncultured Alphaproteobacteria bacterium
GACAACTCCGGTGGTGGGATATTCTGCTCCAATTGTTCCCCGACTTTCACGAAGTGCACGATTGCCGATAACGCAGCCACTTCCGGCGGTGGAGTGTTTTGCTGGTCTTCATCCTCGCCTGACTTCACGGATTGCGTTATCTGTGATAATCTAGCTTACAGCGATGGTGGTGGCGTGGACTGTTCCTATGCATCCGCAATATTCACAAACTGCATTATCACAAACAACCGGGGAAATAATCGGGGTGGCGGAATCGATTGCTATGCTGCTTCCCCTGTATTCACGAACTGTCTGATTACCGACAACACAGCGAATTATGGCGGTGGGGTACGCGGTGTTTCCGGCGGTGGAACCTTCAATCACTGTGTGATAAGCGGCAATTCGGGACATCTCAAGGGAGAGTGTTTCGACTGTCTGAATGTCTCGTTCATCGTGACGAACTGTATTCTTACGGCGGTCGATAACGAAGCGATTTATTTTGAGTCCAGTTCCGGAAGTCAGTTTGAACATTGCTGTATCTTTCGCAGCGATGGCGAGCCCATCGCCTTCTTAAGTGACCGTCCGTCCGAAGGCCCCGCCGGTATCGGCGTGATGGTAACGATGAATGCCAACGGCGATTCGTGCGATACGTACATGAACATCTTTCGTGGGCCCCGCTTCGTGGATGAAGTAGCGGGAGACTTTCGTCTGATTGACTATAGTCCGTGTATTGGCGTAGGTCAGACGAGTGCATCTGACGAGGATCTTGACGGCAATCCACGCCCCACACCATCCGGTTCACTGCCGGACATGGGTGCCTATGAGAATGCGTTGGCGGCTCCGCTTCAATATACTGAGCTCTCCGGTCCTTTAAGTGGCACATTAGGTCCGGGAATCTACAGTATTACAGGGGCGATATCAGTCAGCAATGGCGCCAGTCTTCAATTGCTACCGGGAACAGTCTTTCTCTTCGATGGCCCTTATGCTTTTGAGATTCACGGGACGCTTTTGGCCGAAGGAATCGAAGGGGATTCAATTGTCTTTACCAGTGACCTCGCTTTGCCGAATCGCTGGCGCGGTCTGCGGTTCTATGATTCGGCCAGTTCCGCTAGTCAACTTGCTTATTGCGTCATTGAATATGCCTACAATAGCAATAACGGTGGTGGACTATTCCTGAGCGAAACCTCGCCTGATTTCAATCATTGCGAACTTAGAAATAATTCGGCAGGGAATTATGGTGGGGGTGTGTTCTGCTCTTACTCTTCTACGATATTTTTGAATTGTTCTTTCAGTAACAATTCAGCAGAAAATCCAGGCGGAGCAGTCCATTGTGACAATTCTTCGCCAAATTTTGTAAATTGCGCTTTCACTGAGAATTATTGCAGCAGTTCGGGTGGTGCTGTATTTCATGGCGACGGAGATTTTACGGATTGTACGTTTATCGGGAATACTTCCGAGAATCGTGGTGGTGCTGTTTCCAGCGCATTTGGGAATTTCACGAACTGTGTCTTTATGGACAACTCTGCGAGTAGCGGTGGTGCTATTAGAGGAGGAATGGGAGTTTTTAAGAACTGCACCATAGTCAACAATACTGCACAGCATGATGGTGGTGGAGTACAATATCCGTATGGTACCTACATAAATTGCATTATTGCGGGCAACTCAGCAGGCGAAGGGGGCGGTGTTTACGCTTATAATTCTTCTGAGGCGAGCTTCATCAACTGTGTTCTCCTTGATAATTACGCTGAACAAGGAGGTGGTGTATATAGTGCGAACTCACTACTCGTTTTCAAGAACACGATTATTGCATTTTCACAGGGATCGGAAGGGATTTACTTTGACCACAGTCCGGGAAGCCACATTGAACACTGTGCTTTCTTCGGCAACAGCGGCGGGAATTTCGATTATTGGAGTGGCCCCAGTGATGCTCCAGCCGGTCTCGGCTTACTGGACACTGTCAACGTCAACGGCGATTCATGTGATACTTACTTCAACATCTACCTTAATCCTTTGCTTCGTGATATCGAGAATGGTGATTATCATTTGATGGCGACTTACTGCGGCGATTCCTTGAATTCCCCCTGTATTGACGCAGGCGATCCTTCCATCGAAGACCACACATTAAGCTGTGATTTCGGTCTAGGTACTCTTTTGAGTGACATCGGAGCTTACGGCGGCGACACAACAGTTTCAGACATTCCTCATCTTGACAAACCAATCATCCCAACCAAGTTCACCCTTTACCAAAACTACCCCAATCCCTTCAATCCAACCACGAAGATTCGCTATGATGTTGCACGAACCAGCCGTGTCACCCTGACCATTTACAACCTTCTCGGCCAGCGCGTCACCCAGCTCGTAGACAAGCAGCACCAAACGGGCTCCTATAACATTACTTGGAACGCCACCCATCTCCCCTCCGGCCTCTACTTCTTCCGCATGCAAGCTGAAAGCTTCGTGCAAACACGGAAGCTGGTGCTATTGAAATAAAACGCGAGAGGTAAACGGCACCCACTCGCGGCAATATTGTAGTGATAATGTACTTTGAATACTCAAATTCTCACTTGATTTTCCGAAAATTTTTTCCGAAATTGATAAATTAGAGTAATTTAGCCGATTTTCAGGAACCACGAATGGCCCAGCCGCGCACCTTCCGCGGAACACGGGATTTACTGCCGCCAGAGCTTATCGGGCGTCGGAAAATTCAGGAAATCATCGAAAAAACCTACCGCCGATACGGATTCCAGCCTCTCGAAACGCCCGCCATTGAGTACTTTGACGTGTTGACGGGCAAATCCGATGAAACGGATAAGCTTATCTACAAGCTGGAACACAAAGGCGACGCGCTGGGGCTTCGTTATGACCTGACCGTGCCTCTGGCGCGCGTGGTGGCGCAGCATAAAGAACTGCCCCGCCCGTTCAAACGTTACCAAATTCAGCCGGTTTGGCGAGCGGACCGTCCCCAGCTTCGGCAGGGTCGCTTCCGCGAATTCGTGCAATGCGACGCTGACATTGTCGGTACCGCATCGCTTTTGGCTGACGCCGAAATCGTTGCCCTAACGAATGAAATCCTCGCAGAATTGGGTTTCGAAGGCTTTATCATTCGGCTATCATCGCGCAAATTGTTGCGCGGCATGGCATCAGTGATTTGTGGCAACGAGCAAAACGTTTTCCCCTTGTGCCGCTGCATCGACAAACTGGATAAAATCGGTTGGGATGGCGTGCAAAAAGAACTGGCCGAATGCGGATTTACCGATACGGTGCGCGCCAAAGTGCAGGAATTTTGCAGTCTATGGGACGATGGTCTTGATTGGACTGTGATAGAAAACGCGCTGCAAAGCGTTGAAATTGGGTTGGAGGGATTACAGGAAGTTCGTGAAGTTTACGAGCGCGCCATTCAGCTTGGTGTTCCTCCTGAACGTTTGAAGCCCGATTTGACACTGGCGCGAGGACTGGACTACTACACCGGGCCGATTTACGAAACCGTACTGCCGGACAGGCCGCATATCGGCTCGCTTTCCGGCGGCGGACGCTATGACGGTCTTGTCGCGACCTTCTCGAAGGAAAACGTTCCGGCTACCGGCACCACACTCGGACTCGACCGTATTCAGACCGCCATGAAGGAAATCGGCATCTTCACCGAAGTTCCTAGCGAGACTGACGCGCTGGTGGCGCTCTTCGACGAAGAAGGATTACCGGCGGTGCTCGCTCTGGCGGCTCGGCTTCGCAAGGCGGATTTTAACGTCGAAATCTGGTACGAACCCGATAGACTGAAAAAACAACTCACTTACGCCGATAAACAGCAAATCCCGTTCGTCATCATTCTTGGCCCCGACGAACGCGCTGAAGGCAAAGTCACCGTTAAATCCCTCGCTAACGGCGAACAAAAGACGATTCCGGAAGCAGAACTTATAACCCTGCTGGAATCGACAAAAGCAAACTGCAAAGAAGAATAAATTCAGAAAACGAAAAAAATTTGGTTAGGAGTTTTATTGTGAAAAATTCAAAGATTACGTTAGCTATGTTCATCGCACTATTAGCGATGGCGTTATTCGTTTTTATAGGTTGCCCCAGTAGCAAGAAAGACGAAACACCTACCGGTCCGAATCAAGAGGATTATATGGCGTCGGGTTCGTTCACAACGGAAACCAACGGTACCATTGAAACAGCCACAGGCGCAAGTCTCACCGTGCCCGTGGGAGCCGTTCCCCTGACA
>CAZADO010000332.1:0-2711 GCA_964483885.1 uncultured Alphaproteobacteria bacterium
GCAACGTCACGACCCATACTCCGCAATACCGTTTCCTGTACCAGGTCGGCTGCGGGACAGTAACTTCAACTTGTATTCGTGAAACCTTCAAAGAGCACGGTGCGAGGTGCAGCTTGAGCGGCGATGACAGCGCTCAATACAAACATAGCAAGCAGTACGCGTTTCATCATTTTCCCTCTCGAAGTTATTTGTTTATCGCTTCCTTTTCCTACTTCCGCATCATGAAGAATCGTGTTTTCTAATTCTTCTGGATGAAAAAGGTCTTGTTTTCCTATTCTAAAATATAAGCAATTTTTGCAAAATAGCAACTCTTTTGAACTATATAGAAAGCTTTATTCAGCTCTCCCGTGGATAACGTTAACTGCCCTGAAACCCGCACGAGCCGCGCCTTCCAGCGTTGCGGGGAAGCCTGTAGCGCAGGCATCATTTGCTATAAAAAGCCCTGAAATCCGCGTTTTCTGCGCCGGACGCCTCTTTTCAAGGTCAGCGTCAAATGGGCACGTCGCCTGGCGCACTCGAACGCACCGAGCGTTGGCAGGTTCGCAGTCAAAATCCGGCCAAACCGAATGTAATTCCTTTAATGTCAAAGAAATAACTTCCCGTTCCGGCATCGATAAAAGCTGTTCGCTCGCGCTGGCTACCGTGGAAAGCAACCACTTTGACGGCTCGCCTTGCAAACGCCGCGGAAATATCCAATGAGTAGTTGTACCCAGTAGGCTGGTCATCAATCGATTTGCTTCCGGTGGTTCGGCATCAAATAGAAAGTGAACACCATGAATAGCGGATTCCGGTGGAGCTTGCCAAACCTTATCAAATAAATTCTCGAAATCCTCCGGCGTAAAAATCCCCTTCCAATCCCAAGGCGCAACAGCTAAAATAACAGCCGAAACCTCCATCCGCTCATTCCCAACGACAAGACCGCCTATGCTTTCATTCTCGATGATAATCTGTTCGACACTGGTTTTTAAACGCACATCGACTCCCTTGTGTTGCAAATAATCCAGCGCAGCATCTCCGATAATTTTTTGCCACGGCTTCTGCGCAATCCCAAGAGAAAATCCGTGCGGCGTCGAAAGACCCAATTGAATAATTTGCCGGAGTGACGCTAAACCGACTTGTCCGGGTGAAGCGTTCAGAGTCGCTAAAATGAGCGGTTCCCAAAAATAATGCATCTGTGCGGGTGTTGTGCCAACTCGTCGAAGCCACATCTCAGCAGAAAGAGCCGGCACATACCGCATCATCATCAAGCGAGTCAACTGCGCCGTCAATAAAAACCGCTGTTGAACATTCAACGCCTTATAGGAAAGAAAACCTGCCAAAGGCCCCAACATACCGGGAAGATTTTTAAAACGCAGGTGATAAACCGGAGCGCCACTCCCTTTCAGTGACAGATGAAGCGGTTCGATCCATTGCATATCATCTGCCGTCCCCAAGCCCCGCAGAAGCGCCAAAAAATCCTTATAGCCTCCGGAAATGATGTGCGCCCCTAAATCAAGTTCAACGCCGAAATCAGAGTCATAAAAAGAGCGTATCCGTCCGCCGAGTTTATCGCTTCGTTCAAAAAGAATGATTGGCTCGCCGGATTTTGCAAGCTGTACTGCCGCAGAAATTCCGGCGACTCCCCCGCCAATAATTGCAATAGGCAGACGACTCATCGGAAAGGATTCCATAATCCAGTCAACGTTGCGACGACAGCCGTCAGTTTCACCGGGCGAGATAAGCTTGGTTTGGTCAGCGGATTTCTCGCCATCTCATCCAACAAACGACGATACACTGCCGCCATTGCGAGAGCCGGGCGAAGTTTGCTGCGTTGCCGCATTGGAAGAGCCTTTCCTGCCGCGCGAAAAAATATAGCACCTCTTTCAGCCGCTTCTTGCCACCAGTGAAAACATGCATCCTTTCTATTTTCTTTTATCAAATCTTCAACCGTCAAATCGAATTCCCGTAATTCTTGTTGCGGCAGATAACATCGCCCGCGTTGATAATCTTCTTCAATATCTCGCAAAATATTCGTCCACTGAAGCGCGATTCCTAAAGCATCCGCGAAATCATCCGCGCTGCCATCGTCAACTCCAAAAATGCGCACGGAGCAAAGTCCGACGGTTGACGCGACGCCGCGCGCGTATTCGATGACATCATCCATCGTTTCAAAACTCGGCGCGTGTAAATCCGCTTCAATCGTATCAATCAACTGCTCTAACACAGCCTTCGGAAGCCGGTATTTCATCATCGTATCCGAGAAAGCGAGTTCTGTCTTATCAAAATTCTCGATAGCCTGCCCATCAACCAACCGGCGACGACGCGCAAAAAGAGCTTCGTGTGGAGTCGGATTATCTGCGGCATCATCAAGCTCTCTACAGAACGCGTAAAGCGCACACAGCGACGCAAACCGCTCCCGCCTCAGCAGCCGAATCCCATAGTAAAAATTCCGCGCCGCATGTTTTGTGCTTTCGATGCAATGCGCGTAAGCTTCACGCAGTTCTTTTTCCGAAAACTCAATCATCATCTCTTTTCCCGCGAAAACAATAGCATTTCGCGGTGTTGGCTGCTTGCAGCCGACCCATTCGTTTACTGAAGATCACGGTCTTGGTATCACGCACGGCAATGCACTAATTCCGGTCGGCTTGTTGTCTGCGTCACACCACCGATGCAACGAAAGAAACACACTCGTCTCGGCGCACGGCTTTTTCGCAGGTCTGCCGCGGAGCGGG
>CAZADO010000333.1:0-5139 GCA_964483885.1 uncultured Alphaproteobacteria bacterium
CTGTGAATGATGCAGAGGTGAAGCAAATAGCCCTTCGGAAGTACTCAAACGATTACTCCATGCAGAAGTATGTGTATGACAAACAGTTTGCTGCAAAGCGTTACATGACGACGGTAACCGATCGAGAGGTCAAACAGATTGCATTGCGCGAGTATCCGTACGATTACTCGATGCAAAAATATGTTTTCGATAAGCAATTGTCGGCAAAGCGGTACATGGCAACAGTCACGGATCATGAAGTCAATGGGATCGCATTGCGTGAGTATCCGAACGACTACTCGATGCAAAAATATGTTTTCGATAAGCAATTGTCGGCAAAGTACTATATGAATACGCAGCCTAATTCAACTGCTAAATCAAGAGCCCAGCGTGAATATCCATACGACTACTCGATGCAAAAGTACGTTTACGATAGGGCATTGACGGGACGATAACGTGCACAGAGCCCAAAGCCAAAAATGAAAAGATGGCGCAGACATAAGAAATGCCAGCGCGGTTCGGTGGACCTGATGCAGGTGGCTGTGGCGTTCCTGATGATTACGGTCGCGGTTGTGGGAACAACCTACGCGATGTTCTACGGGCGGCAGGCCATTATCCGTCAGGAGCATCGTAAGGTCGCGCTCTATCATCTGCGGCAATATGTCGAAGAATGGACCGGGCGGATTCTTATTGAAGCGTCTAAAATTCCCCCCGGAGAAATGCTGGGGGGTTCCGATACGCAGGTCGTAGTGGATTTGGATGATTCGTCGGTGCCGGAGCGGGCGAAAGTGAAAGCGACGATTTCCAGAGAGTCGACATTGGCAGTGGATTTGCCGGAAACCGGAGAGGGGATTGATTATTATCGGCTGGGATTCACCGTGACGTGGCGGGAATACGACGGAACGGATCAAAGTGTTCTTATTCGCACCAGCATGGTGCAGCGCAATTGAGAAGATATATGATGATGAAGCGAGGTATCCTGAAAAAGAAACAGCGCGAACGCGGGTTTACGCTGATTGAACTTGTCATCGCATCGTTCATCGGGGCGATGGTGATTACGGGTGCGTTCATCATTCTCTTGGGTTTCCGTCAGCAGGTGAAAATCGCTTGGGCGGAGCGCGCGATGGATCAGTACGTCTATCTGGCAACGCGCTATCTGACAGAGCAGGCCAGCTACATTACCGACTACACTTCCCGCGGAGTTACTCAAAATTACTATGCCGTCTGGGATTTGAAGCAGGGAGACCTGACCATCAAGGAAGAGGTGGACACGCCGACAATGATATATATTTCCGGCAGCCGTACCGGAGGTATCATAATTAATGGTCAGCCCTTCGATCGAAATTTTCCCCCGACCTACGCGAGCGGTCGGCATGGCGTGGCGATGTGGGACAGGCGCGACACGTTTGAATTGCTTTATCTGGGAATAGAGCTTCAGACACCACCTGCAACGGTTGATGCTCGTAATCGTATGCGAGAATCACAGATACTCGTGACCATCCGTATGCGTTACCGCCACCGCGAACGTTCAACATACGGTTTTCTTTTCGGAGAAGATTACGCTCGTACGCGAACCTATCGGACGAGCATTTTTCTGCGCAATCTTAATGTAGAAAGTCCCCGGCACAATTTCACAACGGATGAGAGCTCCGGCGGAGGTGGTGGTTCAGCATCCCCCTTCTTGGGATGGAGTTTGGCATCCGGGAAAAGCGCACAAGCCTACTTGAAAGATAAATGGGACGCGAAGCACAGTCGTATCCGACCGGCGAGTTTACCATGAAATCGAGTTCCCTCAGAGAAAAAGGCCATATCGCCCTGATGACCTTCGCGGTCGTTCTTTTTATTATCGGAACCGGCATGGCGTTTCTCAAGTGGTCATCTTCAGAGAGCTACGAAGGACATTATCAGCAGGGAGCGGTTCAGGCGTACTATCTGGCGCAGATGGGAATCATCGAGCAGGGATTTGTCTTTTTGCGCACACGCGACCCGGCGAATCTCCCTGTCGGGCGCATTTCGCTTTATCCGCGTGTCGTTCCCGGCATCGGTTCTTATAATGATGTCTATGTGGAGCGAGTTTACGGCACCAGCTCGGGCGATATTTTTACATCGAGTTGGAACTACAGAATCAGTGCGACAGGTGTGGTTACCATTAAAGGTGGCGAGCGTGAAAGCCATGAAATTCGACGCACAGCGACACTCATCGTGCAGCTTCGAAGTTTCTCTGACTACATGTATCTGACCGATAATGAGATAACGTCGTTCAATGACCGTATCAAATTCTGGCACGGTGATACTCTCTGGGGCCGGACCCATTCCAATGACCAAATCGCCATCATGGAGGATCCTGTTTTTTACGATATTGTTTCTTCGACCGCGAACGATTTTTGGCGCGGTACCGGTTACAATCCGCAGCTTCTGGGACCCTCGCCGATTTTCAATGCCCAGCGAGTTCTTGTACCGGACCATGCCAATAACCTGCGCGAAGGAGCCGCTGCGCAGGGCTTCTTCTTCCAGCCTCCACCGAATATACAGATGCGGTTAATCTTAAGCGATTCCGGCGCTGTTATCTACCAATGGGAAGAAGGCACGCCATTCGCTGACACCAACTATGTTCAAATTCCGACGCTGCTCGAAACGTGTATTTTCTGCGACTGTCCGCTTGAACTCATGGGGACGATGCAGGGGAGCGCGACGATCGGCAGTTCGCACGATATTCGCATTATCGATAACGTCGTTTACCGTGATGCGGATCCGGTCAATGGGCAAATAGATTCCACCTCGTCGAATTTCCTTGGAATTGTCTCGGAAGGCAATGTCTTGGTGGCGAACACTCCGGCTAATGGTCGAGAAAACTCGGCCGGGTTGGGGCGCAGTCAAACGAATCCCGCGCTGACAAGTGTCGTGATTACGGCGGCGATTGTAGCGCTGGGGGAATCGTATGGTTTTGAAGACATGAATGATGAAGAAGATGTTTACCAAGGCCCTATACCTGACGAGCGCGGCATGATGTACATTTGGGGAAGCCTCACCCAAAAACGCCGCGGTTATGTGCACCGCTCAACTCACAGTGGCACCGGTTATCTGAAAGATTATCATTACGACGAGCGTTTTAAAAAGACACGCCCGCCGTGTTTCTTTGAAGCGCTCGATGAATCCGGCCGCGGTCTCTTCAACATCATCTCCTGGGGCGGGCAAGTGAACTAAAACCCTCCGCACGACGACGATTGTTACCGTGAATCCTTTTCGTTCTTAACCCTCAATTTCCTTTTCTTGTGACGGACATATGATAGGACTAAAATCAAAATTACGTGTGGGACTCGATATCGGGTCGCACTCGATTAAAATCGTTGTGCTGGAGCGCGGTTCGCGAGTGCCAAAGCTTATCCATGCGCGATGCCGGGAAATCTACAGCGGTACGGAAACGTACGATCCCGAAGGACCGAAGAAAGCGACCGTCGTGCCGCTGCTCGTGGAAATGCTCTACGAAATGGGTCTGACGCCGAAGAAGCTCAAACATCTGGGCAGCGCTGTCAGCGGAGTCAACATCTCCGCCAAAGAGATTCGCGCGCTGCAGCTTCCCGAAGAGGAAATGATATCAGCGATGCACCTCGAAGCGCGGAAGCATTTACCGCTGGATGGTACCGATAGTATCGTGGACTATCAACTTCTTGGCGATGACCCCAAGGAGCCGGATAAAGTGCGCGTTTTAATCGCGGCCACCACCCGGCGCACCTTCGATGCGCATCTCGACATCATGCGCGAAATCGAATTGAAGCCGGGGCTCGTAGATATCGAACCACTGGCGGTGCTCAATTCCTACATCGGTGTAACCGAGTTGCCGGATGAAGGCGCGCTCATTTTTCTGAATATCGGATGCCGTAAAACGAATCTGACGATTTTCGGACGGAAGGATTTATTTTTCACACGGGATTTAGGTATCGCCGGTCATCATTTCACCCTCGATATCATGCGCGACCTGTCAATGGAATATCCGGAAGCCGAGAGGCTCAAGATATCGCGGGGACTGAGTCCCGATGTCAAACGCGCGAGTGACGGCTCAGCGCCGCTCGCGGTCCACGAAAGATCCGCGTTGGAAAAACTCGGCGACGAAATCAACCGCTCGCTGCGCTACTATATCAAAGAAACCGGCCAGTCGATGTTCATGAAGTTTATCCTGACTGGAGGAACAGCCGGTTCGAAGGAATTGCAGGAATACCTTCAGGAAAAATTCAAGTTGCCGGTTGAATCGTATAATCCGCTCGCCGCGCTGGAAGGCGGCGCGGGACGCGAGAACAATCCGTGGCAATACGCCGCCGCTGTCGGTCTCGCCCTCCGCGCGCAGGCGGTTTAATCTTTTGCGGTGTTGTCCACCAGTATTGGTGGATTGCAGCCGACCCATGTTTCCGCCGCGGCATGCGTCCTCGCGTGCCCGGATGAAAAATCGCCGCGAGTGGGTGCCCCCACCCCTCGCGCGAAAAAGGGGAGAACTTGCTGAAACAGATCCTTTCCATATGTTTCCTTTGTGTATTTGTCTGTGTGTCTTTCGCACAGCAGCCTGCGGGAACGACGAGCGTCGAGCTTTCGAACCTGACTACTCTTGTTGAGAGTCAAGCAGCGCGAATAGATTCTCAGCGGGAATTGCTAAAAGAACAAAGCGAAGCCATTCGTGATCTTAGAAAGACTGTCGATTCTCTCGCTATCCATGACACCGAACCACGTGACGCAACAGCAGAGGCGCAAAAGACTCTTGATAGAGCTGTTGGTATCCTTAATTCGGTCTCTAATACCATCAATATATTGGTAACGTTAATCGTAACACTTATTTCTGTGACCGTTGCTGCAGGAATACCTATTGGTCTTTATTTCTATACACGATGGAAACAAAGAGAAAAAGAAACTAAGGATGCTGAGACATATATAGCGGAACGATACGTGGGAGAATTAGGGGACAGAATTAAAATTCCGCCTTTGCAGGAAGAACCGACAGAACAGGTGAAGAAGGAACTTGATGAACTTAGTAAAAGATTAAAACATGTTGAAAGGTTGGGAGGTTCGCTGAGTGCGGAGGATTATTACAAACGTGTATTTTACCTGTATTATAAAGGCGAATATAGGTCAGCCCTTGAAGCTCTTGAGAAGTCGATTGAGCTCAAACCGGAT
>CAZADO010000334.1:0-3629 GCA_964483885.1 uncultured Alphaproteobacteria bacterium
CGGTGGTCTTCGCGATTAATCCAGTTAAGAAAGGAAAATGTTATGGGTCAGCAACAGCTTCTACTACTTGTTCTCGCTGTCATTATTGTCGGCACGTCCATCGTCGTTGGTATTGGCATTTTCAACAAAAACGCTGAAAAGGCTAATATTGACATGGTGGTGAATGAGATGGTTGAATTGGGTGGTGTCGCCCATCAGTATTATCTCAAACCGACAAGTATGGGTGGCGGAGACCAGAAATTCACGGGTCTCACTCTGAATTACTTGACCGGGGGAAAAGATAGTCCTGTCGGTACGCAAATCAGTCTGAGTGTTATCGATTCGGCAACGGTCGCAATCACAGGCAAATGCGGACTTGCCAAGAGATCAAACGGTCAACCGGTCAGAGTGATTTGCACGGTGACACCGGAAAACATTCAGACAGAAGTGAAATACTGATTCCGCTGTCTGCATGTCTGAAATTCAACAGAGGAAGTTAGCCTCGATTCCCAAACGTTCCCGGAGAGCATCGCTTGTTTCCCGTTTACGGCGAGCGGTACAGGAAGCCAATCAGCAAATCCGAAGGAACGCACCTCACGTCTCAACGAAGGAGTCGGTTTTTCTCTACCGGGCTTGGCGGGATAAAAACTTGCCAGTCGAAGGCGAGCGATTAGCCAGCGACCGAGCTCACGTAGAGGAATATCTGCGCCATCGGGGCTATACGCATTTTCGGGTGATGCGGCGTTGGCTCCCGCTGCGCCATCGTCCTCCCCTCGAAGAAGTCGTGCTGTTCGTGCGGCTCTGCGCGGATCTTCTGCGCGAGAAATTTCCTCTGGATGAAGCGGTTGAGCTACTGCAGAGTGAGGTGAGACATCCTCGTCTGCGGGGTGCGTTAGAAGAGATCGTTCTTGATCTTCGCGAAGGGAAAAGTGGACGCGAGGTTTTCGGGAAACATCCGGATGTATTAGGGCGTTTCCCTGCGCAGATGTTCGCCATCGCTTCGACATCGGATAACTTGCCGGAAGTCTTCGAAAGCGCGGCAAAATTTATCGAACGGAAGCAGGCATTTCGAAAAAGTATCAAATCAGCTCTGTTGATGCCGGCGATTACTCTGGTGGTGCTTTTCGGAGCCGTTGTTTTTTACGTGGGTTATATCTTTCCTGAATTCGCAACGATGTACGAGCGTTTCGATATTCCCTTGCCGCCGATGACGAATGCAACGCTCGCGCTCTCACATTTCATCGGAGATTATCTCTTCGTTTTTCTGGTGTTGGGTGGGATAGGCATCATCGGATGTGGTCGATTCTTTTTGACGGCCAAGGGACGGTTGGCTCGCGACAAATGGCTGTTACGGATGCCTATCATCGGGCCGCTTTTCGAGAAGGCGTCCATCGAAATCTGGTGCCGTATGTTCCACGCGCTCTATCGAGGTGCGGCGGGAAACATAGACGCGATTCGCATTGCTTCGGAAGCGTGCCAGAATCGTTATCTGGAAGAGCAGATTAAATCCCGCTCGATTCCGCTGATTGAAAAACACGGAATGGGATTTGTGGAAGCGCTCGAAAAATCAGGCGTTTTTAATCAGAACGTGCTCGCGCGATTTCGAGCGGGTGAAGCTTCCGGGACGCTAAAAAAGGCAAGTGAGCAAATCGCCAATTACTACGAGAAAGACTCGAGCTATCGAATGAGGGCTGTGATTGACTGGATTCAAGTCAGTGTCGCCATTTTGATTACGGTTGTGATGACAGCGCTGACGATTATTTCCAGCGAAACGGCTGTAATTCAGCCGAACATGCCCGGTGTCAACGAGACGAGAACCATCTCAGCGCCCTAGGTTTATTTAGGAATATTAAAAAAAATCAAAGGGTATCAGTTTGCCGAAGACGAAGCGCGCTATCGGAATCTATTTGGAAGGACAAACTCTGCGTTTCGCGGTTGTGCGCCGCGAGCAGGGAAGCTTCCGTGTAGAAGCGGCTGACAGTCGGATTTTGAATGAACCTCTTAGTATAAATCCGGATGTCCAGTCGGCAGCTTCTGCTGATCCTTTCGGCATTGATTCTCTTCTGAAGGCCGGAGAAACATCTTCAAGAGGGCAGTCAAATATTCAAGTACTGCTCGACCTGCTCGAACATTATGGAAGAAGTGATGACGTTTGCGCGCTTGCATCGGATACATCGCCATCGGAGCTCATTACGTTTTCCAGACGTGAGCAGCCGGAGAAGAAAGACGAATGGTTTTCGTGGGCGAAACAACGTGGAATCGAGCTAACAGAGAAAGAGATACCACGGGTTTTTTCAGGTGAGAGCGAGAACGATTGGGTTCTGTTTTATTCGGAAGTCTCTCCATTACAGGACCTGTTTCAGGAAGCCGCGACTCTCGCAGGCGCAAATCGGCTTCGCATTCGGCTCAAGGAAGACCCTCGCGTCTGTCTATTGGAAGCTATTGCGCTGCACTCGCACGCGGAAGCGGTTAAGACTATCACGCTTCTCCATCGTGACGGCAACGGCAGTCATCTTGTTCAACTGAAGAACGGAAATCTTTGCATTTGGAGGACTCTGCCGCCGGATTCTTGGGAGGAAGCTGTCCACGAGCCGCTGCTTCGTGAAAGTGCTTTCCGGGAAACAAACACATTTCTGTTGTCAGGTACATGGGAGAAAGCACAGATTGAGTTCTTTCTTAAAAAAGAATTTCCCGGCGCTGATGTGCAAACACTTTCGATGTTCCCTTGGGATGACGAGATTGCGGCAGCTACTTCACAGGAAGCGTATGCTATTCCGGTTATGTTGGCCGCGAAAGCTCTTTCTCGCGGAGATCCGAGATTCTATCCTGTTCCGAAGCATGAGGATTTCGCGAAGCGCCGTCATCTGCTTTTTGAACCCAGTATCGCTGGCGTTGCTCTCGTGTTCATTGCGTTGCTCATAGGAGGTATTTTCACGGTAAAATATTTCCGGCAGTTGCAAGAACTCAGCACGCTTGCAGGTCAAATCGCCAAGTTACGAGAAGTAACGCAAAGCCAGATAACAGAACAGAACAGTTTTCGCGCGCAGCCTCGCGAAAACTACGCGCAGAACAAGACGCTTGATTCGCTGCTCTCGACAACCAAACCACTCAAACCAGTGCTTGATACGCTGTGTGTGGATGGTCGAAGAATTGGAGATTTCTGGCTGACGAATTTGGATTGGTCTTATAATGATATGACGATTTCAGGTGTAGCTCTAAGGCGTGAACGAGTGGATAATATTGCAAGAATTCTGAGTAGAGCCCGGCTGATGTCTGTCACAACGCAAGAGCTTGGGCGGCGAACGGTTTATTCGTTTGCGTTGACGGTTCCCTTAAGCAGTGGTAAATAAGTTTGAAAATATTTGCATTCAATAATATCATTCTTGTCGTGATTTGCGTGGTGCTCTTGAGTCTGGGCTTCGCATTGACGGCGGGAAAAGAATCCTTGTTGGTAACACGGCGTCAGAAGGTTCAGAATCTTGAGCAGCGTCGCGAAGTGTTGTCGCTTACGCTTTCACAGCTTAACAAGGCAGCCGATAAGCAAGATTCAGATGAAAAACCCGCAGCATTTGCGACGGTTGTTTTTCCAGCGGAAGAATCGCCGGATATCAGTTACGCCTATTTTGACGAATTATCCCGGAACCTTCGCC
>CAZADO010000335.1:0-3580 GCA_964483885.1 uncultured Alphaproteobacteria bacterium
CAAAGCTCTCGGTGGAGCGGCAGGCGGCTTCACATCCGCACGCAAAGAAATTGTCGGTATTCTTCGTCAGCGTTCACGACCGTATCTTTTCTCGAACACGATGCCGCCACCCATCGCGGTTGCCGCGCGGAAAGTCATCGAACTTCTCACGGAAACCACAGCTCTTCGAGACAAACTCGAAAACAGCACGAAATACTTCCGCGAGAAAATGACGGCTGCCGGTTTCGATATCAAACCCGGTGTGCATCCGATTGTTCCGATTATGCTCTATGACGCACCGCTGGCTCAGAAATTCGCCGCCCAGCTTTTGGATGAAGGCATTTATGTAATCGGATTCTTTTACCCGGTTGTCGCGAAAGGACAAGCGCGCATCCGCGTTCAAATTTCAGCCGCGCACGAAAAAGAACACCTCGACCGCGCCATCAAAGCCTTCACGAAAGTCGGCAAGGAATTGGGCGTTTTGAAATCATAGACCCACAAAAACATAACAAAAAAAGCGGACGTCCTTTAAAGACGCCCGCTTTTTTTATCAAGGAATTCCTACAGACTATACAGGAATCTTCAAATCGAGAGACAGTGTTTCATTCGCACGCGCTCGCGGCATCCGGCGCGACCGCACAACCGGCCGTTTCTTTGCAGGTATTGGTTTCTCGATGCGCGGAAGGTCTTGCCATAAGCGTCCTTGTTTGCCCAAACCGCCATGAAGACCTGCCCGGTGAAAATCCCGATTGAGCTCTATCAGTACATAAAAGCGTTCTTTTTTATCGCCCTTATTCCGATGCATGTCTTTGCAGGCGAGCCCCGTGCTGCCGGTTCCGGCAAAAGGATCCAGCACGACTTCTTCCGGTAGCGTGCTTTTTTCGATAAAAAGACGCAACAAATCCACCGGCTTTTGCGTGGCGTGCGCTCGATGGGCTGATGGCACGTTGTTGTACGACAGCACATCGGATTCTCGCGGCCCGAAAAGCTCTCGCCGACCTTTCGCGGCAAAGATAATCATTTCACTTTGGGGAGCGTAGGAACCTTTCAAATCCCCCGAGCCATGATTATTCTTAACCCAAATCAAGCAGTTCTTGATTTTGAAACGTTCCGATATCGCTTTGTAAAAAACCGGATACGTATCGAATCTCGTGAAACAATAGAAATGCCTATCAGGCTTCAGCACGCGGTCGATTTCCTCGACGAAGCGCGGCAGCCAGGACAGTTCGACATCGCCTTCGAATTTCGGCAGCTTCTCCCTCGCCACGCGCCGATTCGATTGATAGTCAATTCCATAAGGCGGATCCGTCAACACAAGATCAACGCATTCATCGGGGAGTTTCGGCAAGAATTTAAAACAATCCTCGCAAAGAAACTCGTCACGATATTCTTCCGGTAATTTCATGGGCTTAATCCGGTTAGACAATCCCTTTATCACTTGGACATATTCTCAAGCGTTCTCTGATTTCTGTTCCTCAGCCGCGGGTGACTCAGCAGGTTTTTCCAGAGCTTCCTGATTTTCCTCTTCCGGCGTTATCAGGATTTCCTGACCTGCGCGAACAAACAGAATATCATGTATCCCTTTGAATCCCGACAGGAATCTTCCTTTATCCCGCACCATTTTCTTTAAAGAAAGTCCTGTAATGACCAAATCCGCCATTTCGGAATGCGCCGACACAAGATCATCGAATTCGACATCCGGACTATGCGGAACCCGCTGCACATTTTTCAGGGAAATCGGTATGCGTCCTTCCGCAATAAGTTGATTCAATCGCCGGACTTCGCGAGCCACTTCCGTTGGATGAAATGCCGCAAAGAGTTTGACATTGCATCCCTTCCACTCCGGGTGACCGGCAATGATGTAGGCGAGGATAATCATCAAATTCGCGTTTCGCAAATCTCCCGCCGTGAGCCAAATATGAATGTTGCGCTTGTAGCCGAAATGCCGATCCGATATACGAAGGATACACACATTGAAACCAACAAAAGCGGCAGAGCGACAGCTCTCGACGATATCTTCAAGATCCTCCGGATGCTCCTGGTTAAATTCGAAAAGGATGCTGTTGTTTTCCATGCCGGCGATACCGGGAATCTGTACAATCTGCGACACAGCGGTTTTGAAATCGGGTGAAATAATGGTATCGACATAAATACCGGCTCGACTGGCTCGAGTTTGTGCAATAAGTCTGTCCAGAATTTCTTTGGCGTTACGTGTACTGTCAACCGTTAAGCTGCCTTCGAAGAAATGAATATAGGTACCGAATCCATAATGGTGAGAAATCCATCTTAACAGATCGAAAATGGCGAGCCGGGAAATGGAATGGCGTGAAATAGCCACGAACGATGGTCTCCAGTTCGTCATATCCAGAGCGGCTCTGCGTTTTTGAATATGAACCTGCAATTGCCGTGTCATTTGAAAGAGGACGCCTTTGATAACAGCCGACAAATCGCGTTCCCCCCGGTGTGTGCGCTTCAGTCCCATGTAAATAAATGCCATTGCCAATACCGCCAGACTGGCATATGTAGGCTGCATTTGAAACATCATGATGAATGCCGCGACGGCGCCAATAAAGGATAAATACCAGCGAGTGTGAAAGGTCGGACGATAGGACGGATTACCTGCAAAATGTTCTAAAAAACTGATGGCGCAAAGAGCGCCATAAGTAATCATAAAAAACATACTGATAATCTGCGCGACGAAATTCACGGAACCCACGGCTACAAATGCAAGCACGATAATCGACGTAATCATCGTTGCATGGACCGGTTCATTCGTGTCTCCTGAGCCATGGCCGAGGTAACGATTCCATGTGCGCAAGAAAAGAATTTTATCCATCGCGAGAGCCTGTAGTGTTCGAGGAGCGACAAGGATTGAACCAATGGCCGAAGAAAGTGTCGCGGCGGCAAGACCGATGGGAATAATCGGTCCCCACACGGCGATGCGGCTCATGATGAACTGATCGGACGCCAGCTCACCCGGGGCGGCGCTGTAAGACAGCTTCAATACGACAAGTACATAGACAATCATTCCCACGAAAATCGCTGTCAGAGTGCCCATAGGAATCGAGCGTCGGGGATTTTTTAAATCACCTGACAAACCAATACCGGCAATCATTCCTGTGAAAGCCGGAAAAATAATGGCAAACACATAGAAGAATCCGTCTGCGTTCTCTGTGCGGCCGAATAAAGAAACATCCGCCGGTGCGTTCGCCGTGGGATGTCCGGTGAAAAACATTCCGAGCGAAACAGCTAAAACTCCCACGACAATCCATAAAGCAAATATTCCGAGATTGGCTCCTTTACGAATAATTACAAAAGATAGTACGGCTGCCGCCGGTACGGAAATTAGCCGCACGTCAGGCATAAATCCCGTATGAGCCACTATCCAAGGAAAAAGTGGACGAAAGGCTTCCGCGAACGCGATGAGATAGAACGCCACAGAAATTGCCTGTGAGAAGTAAAGGGATATCCCGATCGCGCCTCCAACCGTCGCTCCGAATGAACGGCTGATGATAAAATACGCTCCTCCGCCTTCAACCTTTCGATTTGTCGCAATTTCCGCCACGGCCAGACCGGCGGGAATGGTAATCGCATGTCCGAT